>JASBTO010000007.1 GCA_030148365.1 Kangiellaceae bacterium | reverse complement strand
CATTGGCAAAACCGGCTTCCTTTTTTTCCGCCAGCATGTTTTCAACCAGATTCAGGGTCGTTTCCGCCTGCAGTTCATCGCCGGTTTCCTGATAGGACTGCGCCAGCATCAGATACTGCAGCATGTGCCAGAAGTTGCCGGTGTGCTTGCCGCTTCCCTCCATCGCCGCAATAGCCGCTTGCAAATCCCTGACAGCGACTGGCCACTGACGGGTATTGGCCGCGGCAAGGCCCTGGAACAGCAATCTTTCGTTGGCATCGAAATTGTCCGGCAGTTCATTGCGGATATAGTTGGCGAGTTCCTCGATCTTTCCCTGGGCAATGAGGTAGTCCATCTGCAGATAGGCCGCCTTTTTCGGGTGCGCCTTGCTGTCGACGACCTGGACCATGGCCTTTTCCGCCTCGTCAAATGCTTCCAGATCCAGCAACAGCTTGAACATGGCATAACGGGCAAAATCATTTTCATTTTCCATGGCCCGTTGATACCAGGAGTAGGCCTGGTTGAGATTGCCGACATTGTGATACACCGCCGCGGGCACGTAGTAGGTACCGCCATAGTCCGGATTGTGGGTCACCATCACCTTGTGAATGGACAGCGCCTCGTCATACCGGCCCATTTCAATCAGATCTTCGGCCCGGTTGAAGCTGGCGATCGAAGACACCGGATCCAGTTCGAAGGCTTTTTTGTGGTAGGCCATGCCTTTGACCGTGTCGCCGGTTTCCTCGAGGATATTGCCGTACCAGTTGTAGGCTTCGGCGTAGTTGGGATTCAGGGCAATCGAGCGCTCGAACATTTCGCCCGCTTCACCGAGGGTGGTTTGCTGCTCCGGACCATCCTGCTGGTATCCGATGATCATCAGCAACAGTCCCTTGGCGGCATAGGCTTCAGCCAGATCCGGCTTCAGCTCCATGGCCCGATTAATGGCAGTCAGCGCTTTCGGTTTAACCTCGGTTGCCTCGATACCGGAATAGGTGATCGACAGGCTGTAGGCATTGGCGAGTTCCACATAGGCCCGGGCAAAACCCGGATCCAGTTCCAAAGCATGGCGGAAGTGGGCCTGGGCGTCAGCGATGGCCTCAGGCGTGCGCTTGCGCAATTCAATCTGGCCTTTGGTGAACGCTTCAAAGGCCAGCAGGTCCTCGGTATCCCGATCACTGATCACCTGCCGCTGTTCGCCGAGCAGGGTGACCCGCAACTCTTCGAGAACCGCCTCGGCAATCTCATCCTGGACCTTGAACAGATCGGCAAAAGGCCGGTCCCAGGTCCGGGAAAATACATGACCATCCTCGTCGGCCTTGATCAGCTGGGCCGTGACCCGCATCTGATCGCCGCTGCGCCGGACACTGCCCTCAAGCACGTAATCCACGCCCAGACGGTTGGCGATGGTCCGCACATTGACGTTGGCATCCTTGAACTCAAAAGACGAAGTCCGGGCCGCGACCTTGAGTTCTTCGACGCGAGCCAGGACATTGAGCAATTCTTCAGACAGGCCGAGGGCGAAAAACTCGTTTTCCGGATCATCACTGAAATTCGCGAATGGCAGGACGGCAATGGATTTTTTCCCGTCAGCCGGCTGGCTCGATGACAGGCTCGGGGTGCCGGCCAGATCGGTGCGAATGGCCGATTCGCCAGTGCCGCTGAAATAAAGATAGCCGACAACTACTGACACCAGTGATATCAGACCCAGTTCAATGAAGCGGGTGGTCGTGCTGACCGGCTCCACGGTGACTTTGCCGTCGCCCCGGACGTTACGTTGGCCAAACAGACCGAAAGGTGACAAATCAAGCAGCCAGGCGGTGATCAGCGCCAGCGGGAAGCCCAGTACCGCGACCAGAACCAGCGCGGTCATGGCCCAGCCCGGCAGTCTCAGAATGGGAAAGAAAACGTCGGCGATCTGGATGACCAGCCAGGAAATGGCGCCATAGAAGGTGGCGACCTTGACCAGTCGACTTCGCCTGAGCTCAGTTGCTATGCCTGTCATCGTCCTTTCCGGGCTCTGAATTGTTGGATGGGCCAACCACCTTGGTACATTGGATAGAGTCGTGCCCGGGGAGTTTCAATCAAATGTAAAATTACCCCGACCATGACGTTACAAAAAATTTCAGCCTAATCAATCCGGATGGAGCCGGATACTGTCGATATTAGCACTTTGCTCTGCCCTTTACCGACCGAAAAAGCCAGCTCACTGGCGTGCATGAAGTTGGTTTTCGGCTGATCCCGGGTAATCCGGTTGCTGATGTCGCCACCGGGGCCGGTCTCCAGCTCAAACCGTGCGTCCGGGTTGCCCGCCAGGCTCAGCATGACTTCGCCACTGACGGAAGTCACCCGGACATCGGCGCCCGGCTTGAGCGCACAACCAATTTCCACTTCTCCGGAGACGCTGGCAATCTCGGCCACCCGGACTTCGCTGGCCGACAGGTCGATGTCCGCGGAGACGGTCTCAATATGAATGTCATCGCTGCGGGTATTGCCGGACAGATCGCCACTGACACTGTTGACGTAAAAACTGCCTTCCGTATCGTCCAGACTCAGGTCGCCACTGACGCTCTGCAGCATGATCTTGCCCGACGCCTTGCGCAAATCTATGTCGCCGCTGATGGTTTTGAGGTCCAGGCCGCCATGGACGCCTTCGATATCCAGATCCGTGGAGACGCCGTCAAACCGGACACGGCCCTGCCGGGGTACGTTAATCTCCAGCCGCGAGCCGTCGTGCCCCTGCAGATGCTTGCGGTCCCTGAGTTTCACCTTGATGACGATGGTGTCGCCGCGGGTTTCGAAAATGAACTCCCGGGTTTCTTCATCAAGAATGCCCTGGATTTGAACCCGCTCCTGATCCCAACCGCGGATCTCGATATCACCCCGGACATTATGGATGTCCACCAGGGCGTTTGCCGGCGCGTCCAGACTTTTGTCAATCCGCTGGCCAGCCATGGCCGGCAGCGTGAACAACACAAGCATCAGGGATACAAAAAGTTTTTTCATCAGGCTTCACCTTGAGGAATCATGTCAGGAACCTTGTCGAGCTGGCTGAGAATCTCCAGCTCCTGACGGTAAGTCATCACCAGTAACCGGGCATATTCCATATTGCCGGGGTCACGCATCAGCGCCGCTTTCAAATCAGCTTCAGCTTGCCCGAGTAACAGGCGGTGGCCGTCCACTGTCGCCAGGAAACCGGGGTCAAGGTTGTCGCGCCTTGCCTCGAGGACTTGCAACCAGGTTTGGCGCGCTTCGAGAAAGTCCTGCTCCAGCGCTTGCCAGGTCGAGTCGGCCATACCCGGTGCCGGCGTTGGTGCCCGGGCCATCAGCAATCCCGCCACTACGGCTACTACCAAACTAGCAGCCAGCGCCCGGGGTAACCAGCGGGAAGCGTAAGCAGTTGTTTCCGGCCCCTGTTGCTGACTGATTTTGCTACGAATCAGTGGCCACAGGTCCTTGCCGGGGGATACGTCTGCCGGCAATTCGGCCAGCTCCCGTGCCAGGGCCCGCTCTTTGGCGGCATTGGTTTCCGCCATGGGAATAATGTCACTCATGATTCCAGGTACTCCCGCATCAGTTTGCGCGCCCGATGCAATTGCGCCTTGCAGGTGCCGGTGGCAACGCCCAGCATGTCGCCAATCTCTTTGTGGGCAAACCCTGCAATATCGTGTAGCACCAGGACGCTTCGTGCGCCATCCGGCAGCCTCGTCATGCCCCGCTCCAGATCCCGCTGATGGTCGCTGTGACCGACCAGTGCGGTCTCACCCGCCAGCTCGTCGATCCAGTCGCATCCCGATTCCGGCTTTCTGGAGCGGAGTTGACTCAACGTGAGATTGGCCGCTATCCGGTAAAGCCAGGTTCCAAAACGACTGTCGCCGCGAAATTTTCCGATTTGCTGCCAGGCCCGGATAAAAGTTTCCTGGGTCAGCTCCTCTGCCACGGCACGGTTTGAGGACATTCGCAGGCAAAGTGCAAAAACCCGACCACCATGGCGTCGGTAGAGCTTCTCGAACGCCACCGTGTCACCCTGACGGACCCTGGCTACCCAGTGGTCTTCAGTTTCCCGTGTTTCCGGATCAGCAATGGTCGTATCGGTTGCCGGCAACAATCGCAGCTCTCGCAATCAGTGGTTTAATGTTTAGACGCTAGCAAAAAGCAAATGGTTTGCACACCATGAACAACGGCGACCGTGTCGCCACGCTCCGGAAGCGTCAAGGCAGACGGGATCAGGCTGCTGCCGGGACCCTCGACTCGAGAGCCACGGCGACCGCATTGATCACCGCCGCAATCCGCACCGCATCCTGAATGACGACCGCAGAAATGCCATGGTCAACCAGTACTTTCTCGTGGGAGTCGATGCACAGACCACAGCCGTTGATTGCCGACACGGCGAGAGAATAGAGTTCGAAATCCGTCTTCTCGATCCCCGGATTGCCGATGACGTTCATGCGCAGGCGGGCCGGTATCTTGCCGTACTCCTTGTTGGAGGCGAGGTGCACAAAGCGGTAGTAGATATTGTTCATGGCCATAATGCTGGCGGCGGCACGGGCGGCATTTATCGCCTCGGGGGACAATTTTTCAGCGACTTCGGCTTCCGCCGCGGCAATCAGATCAGGGTTGCGGGTGGCAATGGCGCAGGCCAGCAGGGTCCCGAACAATTGCTGTTCAGTGAGGGCCGACTGGCGGCCCAGGCCGGAAAGATTGAGTTTGATATCCCGGGCATGGTCCGGGATCAAATCCTTGATACTTGCGAGCATGTCGTTGACTCCAGATTCAGTGTCTTGAAGAGGCAGAGCGGGTGCGGGACACCCGCTCCACAGGCAACCAGTTGTCAGGCGGCTTGCAGGGTGGCTTCGCCCTGCTTCCAGTTACAGGGACAGAGTTCGTCGGTCTGCAGGGCGTCCAGCACCCGAAGCACTTCTTCCGGGTTACGGCCGACACTCAGATCGTTGACCGACACGAAGCGAATGATATTGTCAGGGTCGACAATATAGGTAGCCCGCAGACTGACGCCTTCCTTGCGGTCGAGCACACCGAGCGCCTCGGACAGTTCCCGGCGGATGTCGGAAAGCCAGGGGAAAGGACTCTCCTTGAGACCCTCGTGGTCATTGCGCCACGCCAGGTGCACGAACTCGCTGTCTATCGAGGCCCCCAGCAGCTGCGTGTCCCGATCCCGGAATTCCTCTTCCAGATCACCGAAAGCCATGATTTCCGTCGGGCACACGAAGGTGAAATCCTTGGGCCAGAAAAACAGAACTTTCCACTTTCCGGAAAAGTCCGTATCCCGGATGGTCCGGAACGCATTCTCCGGCGAGGAGGCACGGACAGAGTCCTGGTCTACCGCCAACAATTCGAATTCGGGAAGCTTGTCGCCGATACCTAACATAGATGAATCTCCTGTAAGTGTATGAATGGGTTACAGGAGCCATTGTGGAGAGTGATTGAGGATTAGTATATTTTATTGTTTTTATTTATGTGATAGCTAGCAGCTATAGAAAGGCCGGGGCAGCTTCTGGTGCCCCGGTTGCAGCAATGCCCCTGCTCAATCAGCCTTGCTTGAGCAGGTCCCGGAGATCGATAAGACCGGCATTGGCGCGAGAGATATAAGAGCCCATGACCAGTGAGTGGTTGGCCATCACTCCAAAACCGCTGCCGTTAAGCACCATGGGGCTCCAGACAAATTCCTGGGTCGCTTCCAGTTCCCGGATAATCTGCCGCAAACTGACCAGGGCGTTCTTGTCTTCCAGAACCGGACCGAAATCGTTTTGCACAGCTTTCAGCAGCTGGATCAAGGCCCAGGCCGTACCTCTCGCTTCCCAGAAAACGTCGTCAATTTCCAGCCACGGCGTTCTGACTTTTGACAGCCGCTTTTGCTCGGTTCCTATCCCTTCATTATCGGTACGGGTCTGGATCAGATCGGCCTCTTCATCGGCGACACTTGCCGACAGCCGTTGCGAGAGGCTACCGAGCCGCTTGTCCACGACCGCCAGCCAGTCGCGCAGATTGTCGGCCCGCGCGTAAAACCGGGTACGCTCTGACTTGCCGGCGCCCAGTCGATCGCGATAGCTGCGCAAGCGGGCGATGCCCTTCCGGTATTCATCCTCGGCCTCGGGCAGAAACCAGCTGCGCCGGTCAATATTGAACAGTGGCTCGGCTTCCTTGAGATCCGTGTCTTCGAGCGACTGGGACTGGGAGCGACTCATGTCGTTACGCAGGGATTTGGCCATGTCCCGGACCTGGACCAGCACGCCATACTCCCAGGCCGGCATATTATCCATCCATACCCCGGGCGGCATGATGTCATTGCTGAGGAAGCCGCCACGTTTTTCGAGCAGGGTGTCAGCCACCCGCGCCACCGTCTCCACCGTCGTATAACCGGTGACCATCCGCCCCCCCTGATTGGCGTCCGCTTCTATCGCGCCGATATCGATATTCTCAGGCTCGGAACTCCAGAGTACGGCCAACAGGTAGAGAAGCAGCAGGAGCAGCGCCATGGCGCCTGCAATCAGCAATATTAGCGAACGTTTCGACCTGGGCGTGGCTGAAGGGTTTTCCATAGATGTTTCCGGGAACTGAGAATTCAAGCCCTATTAGTGCGGTTTCCTGGCTTCAAATTCAAGGGTTTCCCGTTCGCCGTCCTTGAATATCAGGGTCATCGAATAGCGCTCGCCCGCGACCAGGGGCCCGGCCAGGGACATCAGCATGAGGTGTTTGCCGCCGGGCGCCAGCTGCACCGTCTTGCCGGCGCCGATCTCGATGACGGGCAGATGAGACATGCGGGCAACGCCCTCCGACTCGCGGCTCTCGTGAAACATGACACTGCCGGCCATCGGCGTCTGGACGGCGATTAACGTTCGCGCTCTCTGCTCGTGATTGGTCAGCGTCAGGTAACCCGCACCCGAAGTCTGGCCGGGCGCGCTGGCTCGCAACCAGGGATCGCGAATTTCCAGCCCCGTTTCCGGCTGACAGGCGGCAAGTGTCAGAAACAACAGAGCAAACGCAGCAAGGCGCTTCTGAAGCACTGGCTGGCAGTTCAAGCGGTTCAGGATTCCCGGCGCTGGCAAATCACTCACTGCTGCCATTCAGGCGTGCATAGAGCTGGTCCTTGAGCAGCAGTCGGGACTTCTTGAGGTCCTCAAACCTTTCGTCCGAGGTGGGGATATTGGCATATTCGAGGCGGTGCACCGTGCGATCTATGGAATGGTATTCTTTGACCAGGCTGGCAAATTCTTCGTCTTGGGTTAGGAGTTGCTGGATTTCGTCTTTGTGATCGGGGAATTCGGTAAATACGTCGTGATCGGAAATGGGCATATATGCGCTCCTGTCGCTGAGTGGCACAAGACCAGCTTTAAACTCTACACCCATCGTCATTGCGGATCAAAGACTGCTGACAACTTGGCCTCTGACCGTGCCCGACAGCACTTCAACCGGCGCCAACTGGTGCGCTCATGCCAACTGCCCACTGACACTTACGGGCCCCAGCCGAAGCCCGGCGCCTGACCTGTGTCCTGCCGACGTCGCGCCCAGCTTACCCAGAACCCGTCGGCAAGGATCCATAGATTGCCTCCACGATCCGCTCGGGGCCGATCCAGCCCTGTCCGAATTCCGCATCGAACTCTTGGGTAGGCGTCGCCTTGGTGACTTCTTCCAGGGACTTGCCCGCCTGCTTGAGACCGGCAATCCGATCGCGGATCTTTTTCAGCATGTCGCGATAGGCGGACATCTGCGCCTTGTGACTCAGGTCACCATGGCCAGGAATAATCCGGGTGTTGTCGTCGGCGAGGGACAAGCCGCGATCGAGGGCCGCAATATAGCCGTCGATAGTGCCGCCGCTGTTCCGGTCAATATACGGATAGCCACCATTGAAAAAGGTATCGCCCATGTGCAACACATTGTCGGTATTGAAATGGACAATGGCATCGCCATCGGTGTGCGCCCTGGCGACGTGATAGATACGCATGTCATCACCGTTCAGACGCAAGCTGATTTGCTCATTGAAAGTCACTGCAGGTAACGCCGCATCGGGTGCCGCTTCGGTGACCCTGCCTTCGCCGCGGTCCTGGTCGGTGGACAAGCGCTTGTACACATTATCATGGGCCAGGATCAGCGCGCCGGCTTTACCGAAATTCTCGTTACCCCCGGTATGATCCCCATGCCAATGAGTATTGATCACAAAACGCACCTGCTGTTTGGAGATGCCGGCGAGAGCCTCTTTTATCTTGTCGGTCAGGGGCGCAAACTGGTCATCGATGATGTAGAGTCCGTCGTCCCCGCTCGACACACCGATGTTTCCACCGGCGCCCTTGAGCATATAAATCCCGCCGCCCAAATCCTCGACGGTTATTTCCACATCATTGAAATCCCGGGCTGCCAAGGCAACGCCGCCCAAAGTCCATAACAACAAAAACACGGTGAGTTTGTTCATCAGTACCTCCCTGGAAAACAATCATTGTGCAGAAAGGTGTGGCCGGGGTCAAAACCGGTCGGCCGGACACCTGCGGAGAGCGACACAGTGCGGACCTGCTGCAATTTTTTCCATAATAATCTATCTTGTTACTCATCAATGGAATTGCAGCGGGACAGTTTATGGATCTTGAAAAAGCGCAGAACATGATCGATCAGATGTGGGATGACAGCATCATTCCCGAACTTGTCGAATACATCAAAATCCCCAACAAGTCTCCGCACTTCGATCCGGATTGGGAAAAGCATGGCTACATGGACGATGCGGTCAAGCAAATCTCGGCCTGGTGCGAAGCCCGTGACATAGCCGGCATGACCCTGGAAGTCATCCGGCAGCCAGGCCGAACACCTCTCATCTTCATGGAGATCCCCGGCGACAGTGATGACACCATCCTGCTCTACGGGCATCTTGACAAACAGCCTGAGATGACCGGCTGGGATGACGATCTCGGCCCCTGGAAACCCGTCATCAAGAACGACAAGCTTTATGGTCGCGGTGGCGCTGATGACGGCTACGCAGCCTATGCCTCGCTCACGGCCATCATGGCTGTCAGGGAGCAAAAGCTTCCCCACGCCCGTTGCGTGGTTATCATCGAAGCCTGTGAAGAATCCGGCAGCTATGACTTGCCACCCTACATCGATGCGCTCAGGGACCGTATCGGCACACCGAGCCTGGTCATCTGCCTCGACAGTGGCGCCGGCAACTACGACCAATTGTGGACAACCATGTCCCTGCGCGGCATGACCAGCGGCACCCTTGAGGTGCAAATCCTCGAAGAAGGCGTCCACTCGGGCTACGCCAGCGGCGTGGTACCGTCGAGCTTTCGGGTGATCCGGGAGTTGCTCAATCGCCTGGAAGATGAAAAAAGTGGCCGGGTCCTGCCAGGCGCCCTGTACCGCGAAATTCCCCAGCAGCGCATGGAGCAGACCCTGAAAGTTGCCGCCCTGCTCTCCACCGAGGTCCACGAAGCCTACCCCTTTGCCGAGGGTGTCAAACCCATGGGAGAAAACGCCTTTGAGCGCTTGCTAAACCGCAACTGGCGTCCGGCCTTGTCCTATACGGGCATCGACGGCATTCCCGCCATTGCCGATGCCGGTAATGTGCTGCGCCCCAAGACCGCGCTCAAACTGTCTCTTCGACTGCCCCCGACCATGGACAGCGAGCAGGCTACAGAAGTGGTCAGGGAACTGCTCGAAGCCGATCCGCCCTACAGTGCCCGGGTAAAGTTCATTCCTGATCAGGCCTCTGACGGCTGGAACGCACCTGACATCGCGCCCTGGCTGGAACAATCCATCGAGAACGCTTCGCAAGCCGTTTTCTCGGCATCTTCCATGCATATGGGCGAAGGTGGCACCATTCCCTTTATGGGGATGCTGGGGGAAAAGTTTCCGGAAGCCCAGTTCATGATTACCGGCGTTCTCGGCCCTCACTCCAACGCCCACGGTCCCAACGAGTTCCTGCATATCCCTTTCGCCAAAAAGTTGACCACTTGTGTGGCGCAGGTCATCGTCGACCACTATAATCGGCCTGCATCCTGAAACAGGATGAACCGGGCGCCAGGCTGCTTGTCAGTTTCCCGTAGCCGGTGTTCGCCCGGCTTGTAGCATTAACCCAAGCAGTAACCTTAAAGAGGTGTAGCAATGAAAACCGGTATCAAAATACTCGCCACCCTGTTCGCACTCGGACTCGGCAGCCAGGTGGCCGCCAAAACCTGCGAGATGAGTATCGACAGTACTGACCAGATGACCTTCGACAAGAAGGAAATGACCGTCGCGGCAGACTGCAAGGAAGTCAAGTTGACCCTGACTCACTCCGGAAAGCTGGCCGCCAATGTCATGGGCCATAACTGGGTATTGTCCACCACCGACAACATGCAGGCTATTGCTCAGGATGGCATGCAAGCGGGACTCGACAACGAATATCTCAAGCCCGGAGATGACCGGGTGATAGCCGCGACCGATATCATTGGCGGCGGCGAGTCCACCAGCATTACTATTGATGTCTCAAAACTGGAAAAAGGCGGCGACTACACTTTTTTCTGCAGCTTTCCCGGACACTACGCGCTCATGAAAGGCAAGTTCATCGTCAACTGATCTGCCACTGAACCGGCACCGGATGCGGCAACGCCATTGCCGCATCCTTCCCCTCTTTCTCACCCGGTACATCGCCCCACGCCATGTATAAAAATCTCTGCTGGCTACTCCCGTCCTGCCTGCTCCTCGCCTGCAATGACGGCCCGGAAACGACTTCTGTCGAGGCGATTTCTGAACCTGCATCTTTGGCGGATTCTCACGAGCAATGCAGCAGCTATTATGGAGAGGCACTCGAAGTATCAAGTAACGGCCGTTCAGCTTCGCTCACTGACACCCGAGGTTTTCTGGACATCCGCGCGAATATTCCCCGTCCGCAAAACGCCGAAAACTTCGAGGCCATCAAAACACAGACGCTCACGTGGATTTGTGCATTTCGCCAAGCGGATCCTGCACTTCTGACCGAAGCGGAACAGAAAACCCTGGGCTTCATTGAAGATGGAAAACCGACGGATCGGCGTTACCGGCTGGCGATCCGACACGAATTGATCAAGGCACCAAAACTGACAGGCTACCGCCTGATAGCGGAAGATTATACCGGCGGCGCCCATGGCAACTACCGGATTCAGACTTTCACGTTTGATGAGTCGGGCGAGCGGATACTGCTGGATGATTTGTTTGCTGAAAATGCTTTCGGCAATGGCGATCACCTCAACCACCTGGCCACCCGGGTCAAACGCACGCTGGCCGAACGCCTCGGCGATGCCTGGTTTCCCCGAAGGCGCCGAAGCAGACCCGGAAAATTATCGCAACTTCACCGTCAGCAAGCGCCACCTCAACATCGAATTCCAGCCCTACCAGGTTGCGCCCTGGTCTGAAGGGGCACAAATCGTCAGTATCCCTCTCAGTGAGTTACAGACGGCTTTGAATGGACGCTACTTCCAGAACTCGTCCAACCCCAAAGACTGACTACAACCAGTCGGTGAAAATGAATCCTACGCCGATCCGGCTGACCGACGCATTATAGTCGATAAGGCTTTCGCCATAGCCGTTGAAATACTGTATGTAGGCGTGCAGTTTTTCTTCCTTGCCAATCGGAAAACTCCAGTCCAACTGCACGGCGCCCTTATTATCGGAGCGCAGATTATTGCGCACCATGGCACCGATCCGGCTTTTCCCCCAGGAGTAGTGAGCCGTCAATTCGAAATGGCCCATATACCTTTCAATATCGGGATTATCGTCGCCGTCGGGATCTGAGGGATCATCCTTTTCATCTTCCGGGATCCGGTACCAGGGCTTGAAACTGACGACCCAGTTGTCTTTCTCCAGGATCAGGTTCGCATAGATTCGGTTCCAGCTCCGCGACTGCTCACTGCCCCGGCCATTGGATTGATGCACGACGCCGGCAGTGACCGCCGGAATGGTCCAGTCGCCCAGGCGCCAGTCCGTCGCAAATCCGGCAAACAGTTCCGGCTCATGATTGGTTTCCCGGAACGGGCTGGAGCGGCCACGGTTGTAGGCTTGCCACCAGGACTTGGCCGTGTAGGCCGCGTACAGGCTGCTGCCTTCACCAAAGATCCCCTCCCAGACCGGCACCTTGAAACTGATCTGGAATTTCAGCTCGGTCTCATCCAGTTCACCCCGTTCATCGGTATCCTGGAATGGTTTTTCGTTGACATTATGGTTATAGGTAACGGGCAGCACGTAGTTCTGTTTATGGGGAGTCAGGGCGAACGGATTACCGACGGTGGCCTGCTCCAGAGCAATCCGCTTGTCGACCTGGCTCTCGGGAGTCGCTTCAGGCCGCTCCTGCAATTCGACCGTCTCGGCCTGCCTGGCAGTGTCGGATGTCTGGTGGTCAGCAGTCATCTGCGGAGTGGCCAGGCGTTTGGCGCAATTGAGTTTCAACTGCCCGATCGTGACTTCGTCCCCGGCTGTGGCCAGAGACTCGACCAGGCATTGCTGCAGCGCCGGGTCCGGCTGCAATGCCTGCTCCTCTGCCGCCCCGAGATCCCCACACAGGGAAAGCAGCGTGATTGGCAAGACACTACGAATGACAAAAGGGAATTGGGGCATCAAATCAGTTCCTGAGCCTGGATCGGAAATTGGACTCCCGGCTTTGACCCGGAAAAAAAGCCGGTTGTTTCGGGCCGGGCCCGGGCGGGAGCAGGGAAAATTGCAGCGATTGTACCGGAGTTTGGCAGATCAGCAAACGGTGACGACAACGCGCTTTGTCGATTTCCGGTAGACCACGATATCCCCCGTCAGGTCTGTCCCCCTTGCGCAGAGCCGAAAGGCTGGTTAGTCTGGATTCAAATAACGTGGTAAACCGCACCCGGATCTCCCACAGAATCCGGTTCCGCGAAATTGGCATCAGGGGTTGGATGCCACCGCCAAAGGCGGCCACGTTGACAACGACCACAGTTGCCGGTTGAACCTGTAATTGGAAGATGGGGAGAGTTCGCATACATGGCCAATCTGATCACGCTCAGCCGCCTGCTGTTGTTGTTGGTTGTCATCGTTATTATCTATTTCGGCTCCGCCCTCATGCAGTTATTCGGTGTGCTGGTCATGATCATGGTCTTCGTGTCCGACGGTCTTGACGGGTACGTAGCGCGCAAGCGCAACGAGGCGAGCCTGTTTGGCGCCCTGTTTGACGTGGCCGCCGATCGCATTGTCGAGCTCTGTCTCTGGGTGGTCTTCGCTCACATAGGCTCGCTGCCGGTCTGGATCCCACTCGTCTATATTGCACGCGGCATACTGACCGACTCAATTCGCGCCAGCGAGGCCCAGGGACACCGACAGTCACCGTTCGCCATCATGCAATCGAAACTCGGCAAGGCGCTGGTGGCCGGCCGTTTCATGCGCGGTTTTTATGCCGTTCTCAAAGCGGTCACATTCTGTTTGCTGATGCTGCTTCTGCCGTTACCCGAATTACTGCCGGACCTGTGGCCCGACTATGGCTATCTGCTGGAAATAACAGCATTGCTGCTTGCCGGTTTCTGCGTATTTATTTGCATCGTGAGGGGCTTGCCCGTGGTTGTTGAATTTTTGTATAAACAGAGGTCTGTATGAAACCACGCGCTGCATTTTTCGACCTTGACGGGACCCTGATTAACAAACCGAGTTGCGAACGACGGTTTTTCAGGGCCTTGTGGCTGCTTGACCTGTTAGGACCCAGACAATTCCTTGCTGCGATTTCCTTTTTCTTCTTGTGGTTCTGGCGCTTTGGCCTCGATACCGGTCGCAAAAACAAGGCCTACCTGAGCGGGCTGGAACCAGAGGCGATCGATGCAGTAGCCAGCTACTGGCTCCGTAATAACCTCGACAGCATGTGGGATCGGGAAATTCTGGAGCAGGTCGAGATCTGCAGACAGGCCGGCTACCAGCTGGTCCTGTTGACGGGAGCGCCTGAATTTATTGCCGAGCCAATAGCCAAACGGCTGGGGATGGATGACTGCATTGCTACTCGTTGCCGAATCCAAAACGATTCCTTTACCGCCGGGCCACCGATCGTTCACCCCCTGGGCAAAGCCAAGCTCGACCTCGCCGAAGACTGGTGCCGGGCCCGCAATATCAGCCTTGCCGATTGCACCGCCTACGGGGACTCCCATCAGGACGGGCATTTGCTCGGCGCCGTTGCCACCCCGGTTGCAGTGAACCCGGATCGGCGCATGGTCCGGTTGGCTACCGCGAACAACTGGCAAGTGGTCAATACTGCCTGAGCCGGATCCCGGTCGATGGTGCCATGGGCATCCGGCTAGTCATGCCGGCCTTCAGCAAGCTCTTCAATTGCCTTGCGACAGAAGGCATCCAGATCATCCGGGTTACGACTGGTCACCAGTCCCTGGTCCACCTGAACTTCCCTGTCGACCCAGGTCCCGCCCGCATTGCGGATGTCCGTCTGCAGACTCGGCCAGGATGTCAGGGTGCGGCCCTTGACCACATCCGCCTCCACCAGGGTCCAGGGGCCGTGACAAATGGCGGCCACCGGTTTTTTCTGTTCGAAAAAAGCCTTGATGAAACTGACGGCCTTGTCATCCACACGCAATGCATCCGGGTTGGCCACGCCACCGGGCAGCACCAACCCATGATAGTCATCGGCGCTGGCTTCAGACACGACCTTGTCGACCTCAAAGGTGTCACCCTTGTCCATGTGGTTGAGGCCCTGGATACTGCCCTTTTCCAGTGAAATCAACTCGACTTCGGCACCGGCGTCACCCAGTTCCTGCCAGGGCCGGGTTAACTCGACCTGTTCAAATCCGTCCGTGGCCAAAAACGCGATACGCTTGCCTTGCAACTTGTTGCTCATACCCGCAATCTCCTTGTCCTTGAAAATAATTTGCGACCCCAGAATCACGCAGTTGGATGCCGCCCTACCGTCACTGGACTGTTAGCTGATCAGGGTAAACGATTACCCTCCTCGTCCAGTTCAACAATTTCGTAGTCGAGAACCTGAAGTTCCGGTAACACGGTTTTCCGATCACCGACCACAACAATAATCATATCCTTTGGGTCCAGGTGCTTCTGCGCCAGTGCGTTCAACTCCTCCCGATCGATCGACTCCAGAATCGCGCCCTGCTCAGCAACATAATCCGGGTGCAAATCGTAAGCCAGCAAATCCAGCAGGAAGCCCAGCTTCTGGCGAGGGGTTTCATATTTTCTCGCATCCCGCTGGCCGACCGCTTTCTTGAGAAACTCCAATTCCGCTTCGGTCAGGCCCTGCTCCCGGAAACTGTTGATTTCCGACAGAAATTCACTGATCGCATCGGCCGTGACATCGGCGCGGACACCGGCGCCGGCGGTAAAGCGGCCAAAATCCTTCGCGCCGCGAAACGAGGAGAAGGCACCGTAAGTATAGCCCTTGTCTTCCCGCAGGTTGATATTGATCCGGCTGTTGAAGGCGCCACCCAGATTGAAGTTCATCAGACCGGCCCGGTAATACTCGCCGGTTGCATCAAAAGGCAGACTGCGCTTGCCGATACGGATCTCTGACTGGGCGGCACCCGGCTTGTCGATGAAATAGAGACGCGGCCTGTCGAACTCGGGAAATTCCGCTAGTTGGGGCGCGGCCACATCCGGGCCTTGCCAGTGACCGAAAACCGACAGCTTGTCTTGCATGGTCTGCGGGGCCAGATTGCCGACAGTCACGATGCTGGTAATCCGGGGAGAATATTCTTGCTGATAAAATCTTTTGACGTCATCCAGAGTAATCTTTTCCAGCGAATCCACGGTGCCGCCGCCCGGCAAGCCAATTGCGTTGTTGGCGCCGAACAGCAGCTTCCGGTAGACGTTGTTGGCAAGCACCGAGGCCTGTTTTTTCTGTGCCTGCACGCCCTGGATGGTCTGGGCCTTGACCCGCTGGAAGTCCGCTTTACTGAATGCCGGACGCAGTAATTTCTCGACGGCCAACTCAAGAGTGCGGTCGAGATTTTTGCTCAGGGAGTTGATCGAAAGACTCGTGTAGTAGTCGCCGGCGCTCATGCTGACCGAGCTGCCCAGTTTCTGGAGTTCCTTGCTGTAGGCTTCATTGCTGTAATTTTGCGTTGACTCGTTGAGCATGGCGGCCGTAAGCGCTGCCAGGCCGGACTTTTCAACCGGATCCTTGATATGCCCGGTCGCGATTTCAATGCTGACAGCGACGGTCGGCGTTTCATCATTCACCGCACCGAGTATTTCGATACCGTTGGCAAGCTCTGCTCGCCACATATCCGGTACCGTTACCAACGGATTGGCGCCCGGCTCGGGTTTTTGGCTGCGGTCAAAGTCATCGACAGGCTCCCGCACCGGCAACAGCTCAGCGCCAGTGTCGTCATCGACGGACACAGTCCGTGGCGGGACGCGGAAATTGTCGCTCCGGGCAACAAGCTCCAGCTGGCCATGGGGCACGACACTCAGTACGACCGCGCTCTGATCTTTTACATACTTGCGATAGACCCGCATGACATCCTCTGCCGTGACGGCGCGATAGCGCTCCAGGTCGACGCCGATTGTGTCCGGGTTACCGGTAAAGGTCTCGCCGGCCGCCAACTGGCTCACTTTTCCGGCAACACTTTGCAGTCCATAGATGGTGCCCGACTCGAACTTGGCCTTGACCATGGTCAGATCATCTTCCTCGACGCCCCGTTGTTCGAATTCCTTGAGGGTATCCCGGACTATCTGCTCCATTTTTTCGAGTTGCCCGCCAATTCGCGGATTCGGCAATACCAGCAAATTCAGGCTGCAGGCAAGTTCCCGGCACGGGTGGCTGACCACCGCCTGGACCGCCACGCCGCTCTTGATCAGGTTCTTGTAAAATAATGAGGTCTTACCCTGGCCGCCAAGGATCTCCGCGAGCACATCAAGGGGCGCCTCGTCTGCATGGCGGGCATAGACGGTCGGGTAGGCCATGTAGAGCAGCGGCAGGTGGACATTGTCCTCGATGGACACATAGCGATCGCCCGGCAGCGTTGCGGGAGCCTTGTCCGCATCAACCACCTCGGGGCCCGCCGGAATGGATCCGAAATAGCGATTTACCAACTTGAGGGTACGGGCGACGTCGACATCACCGCCAATCGTCAGAGTCGCATTGTTGGGGCCATACCAGCGCAGGAAAAACTGCTTGAGATCGGTGACTCCGACCCGGTCCAGATCCGCCACAAAACCAATCGTAGGCCACGAATAGGGATGGCCCGGCGGGTACATGGCAGCTGCCACGGTTTCCCCCACCAGCCCGTAAGGTCGGTTGTCGTAATTCTGGCCTCGCTCGTTTTTGACCGTTTCCCGTTGCACCTCGAATTTTTCCTTGGTTACCGCGTTGAGCAGAAAGCCCATCCGGTCAGCTTCCAGCCAGAGCACGGTCTCCAACTGGTTCGCCGGCACGGTCTGGTAATAGTTGGTGCGATCGGTGTTGGTGGTTCCGTTCAGGGTGCCGCCGGCTTCAGAAATTATCCGGAAATGTTCTTCATCATCGACGTGCTCCGAGCCCTGAAACATCATGTGCTCAAAAAAATGGGCAAAACCGGATTTACCGGCCTCCTCCCGCGCAGAGCCGACATGGTAGGTAACATCCACGTGGACCAGGGGATCGGAATGGTCTTCGTGCAGAATGACCGTCAACCCGTTATCCAGCCGGTACTTCCGGAAGGGTATCCTGAGTTCTCCGTCCTGCTTGTTAACTGACTCGATGAGCGTGATGCCGTCGGGAAGCGCCGCAGGAGTCGGCTCGGGCGGGGCGGTATTGCAGCCGACCAGGGTGACCAGGGTTACGGCGATGAGTAGGGATCGGAACAAGGGCTTTCTCCTTTGTGGGGCGTACCGGACGGGACTGTGGCTTATTATAATGCCTCGGTTATCGGTGTCATGACCGAAGAGCAGCCACCACAAGCAACGAGGCACCACAAGCGGAGCCCACCGCTTACGGCAAGCTACTTTACGGGATAGTAGATATGAGTCACCCGATCGGCTTCGGCGGTGTTGCCGGGGTCCGAAACATAGTGCTCCCAGGAATGTCCGTTTACTGACAGATTGCGGGCCTCGATAAACTCTTCTATCGCTTCGTAAGTGTCGGTCAACTGCTCATAGGAACCTGTATGCACTGCCCGCACAACCCTGCCGGTATAGGTGGTGCCCATTTGCACCTCGCTGTCACTGGCGACGCTGATCTCTTCCATCGCCCGGATCGGAATGGCCGCCTTGAACTCGTAGACATTGTCCTCCCAGCGAGTTGCGATGGACAGCGGAGCGCCTTGCTGCTCCAGGCCCTGCTCAGCAATTACCGTCATAACCTTGCCATAGGCCTCTGCGAGCGCAGGACCGATGGTCTCCGGTTCCTGGCTGCTGCTACCGGTTGCAAAGAGAATCTGCATGGGTTCGACTTCCATCACCTCGATGTCAGGGATGTTGCGGTCTTCCCCGGGTTCGTCGGCTTCAGGCTCCGGTGCGGATTCCACGAGTTGCTTCAAATCAGCGAGCCCCTGTTCATAAGGCGGTCCGATGAACCTGTCCATCATCAAACCGAAATAACGGGCCAGCGGATCATAGCCATGTTCAGTATCAAAGCCCCAGGTGACCCGGGTGCCGCCGTCAACCCGCTCCAGAAACAGGAAGGACTCGGCCGTGCCCTGTGACCCGAAATCGAGTTCCATGTCCACGCGCCGGTGAGGTTCTGTATCGGTGATCTCCATACTGCCGGAGCCGACTTCCTGCTTGTCGGACTGCCACGCCATTTTTGCACCAACCCCCGAGTCCGGTCCGCTGTAGGAAAACCTGGTCTCCGGGTCAAGATCCGCCCAGGGGGACCATTCGTTGAAGGTGCGGATATTGTTCACCGTGTCAAACACGCGCTCCTGATCCGCATCCACGACAATCGACCTCTCGACATGAGTCTGGGCGGGCAGGAAAAAACTGACCGCCACCAGCAGGACAATCAATATCACCAAAAACAGGATTACACGCTTGAGCAGTGTCATGGAGTCTCCGCGGAGGGCTTTCAGGAACTTATGCCAGCAAAGCTATCATAATCTTGGCGCTCAGGTCTAACGGGAAACTTTCTCCACAGGCTTATTATTTTCTTTATTTTCAAGGGCATAAAAAAGCCGGCAGTAATGCCGGCTGTTGGTTAGGACACGCCGGATCAGGCGACCTTTTTTACTTTGTTTTTCAGCTTGGCCAGTTCCTGCTCGATTTTCTCGTCGGCGACCAGCGATTCAATCTGATCGGTCAAGGCGGTGCCGGAACCCACATCATAGGACTCGACCTGGGCTTCGAGTTGTTCCATGCGCTTTTCGAACACCTCGAATTTGTTGAACGCCTTGTCGAATTTTCGGATATCCACGGACTTGCGGACTTCCAGAGATTTCTGGGCACTGGTGCGGCGCAGCAGAATGCCTTCACGCCGGGCCTTTGCTTCCGCCAGTTTGGCTTGCAGACTCTGGGTATCCTGTTCCAGACGCGCCATGGCAGATTCGACTTCCACCAATTCCTGATTCTGGGCCGCGAAGACTTCTTCGAGTTTGTTCTTCTCAACAATCGCGGCTCTCGCCAAATCTTCCCGATCCCGGCTCATGGCAATTTCGGCGCGCTCGTCCCAGCCGGCGATCTGTTTCTTGAGCTGGCCATTCTTGCGCACCAGTTCTTTCTTGTCGGCGATGGCCTGGGCGGCGGTGGATCTGACCTCCACCAGGGTCTGCTCCATTTCGCCGATAATCAAGTTGACCATCTTTTCCGGGTTCTCGGCCTTGTCGAGCAGCGAGTTGAGGTTGGCGTTAACAATGTCGGTAAACCGTGAAAATACACCCATGGCAATATCTCTCTCTGTTCAGGTTTTCGAAGTTTCGGCCTCAAAAGACCGAGGGTTACCCTGATTAATACAGAAATCGTGCCAAACTGATTATTTATTGTGCATTCAGGCAGTTAGCGTCAGCCTGAAACTCCCGGGAACAAGATTTGGTGGGATTTCGACCAAATGTTGGTCGATTTGCTCAGCCGGGGCAGCGGCGCTCCAGCAAAGCCCTGAAACGCTGCACCGATTGGGGGATCTCCAGCTCCAGTTCCAGACCGATGGCGCGCCTGTCTGCTTGCCACGCGGCCTTCAGGGCCCGGACCCGGCCATCGAGGCGTGCCTCCGAAATCCCGCTTTCAGGGTCGGGGCGTACCGTGAGATACGTGCCCAGCGGATCGAGTTCAGCCAGTAGATTGTTGTAGGCCATCTCATCCAACCCCATCTCGACCAGGCTTCGCCTCGCGGCGGAAAAGCGCTGCGGGTGGGATTTGTACGTGCTGGCTTCCCAGAAATAACTGGTGGACAGCCAGGACGCGGCAAACAGCTTGCCGCGAGCCAGGGCTTTGCCCAGCAACTCCCGGCCCCGGGCCAATGTGTCGAGATCAAACTGCTGACGCCGGGGAGCCTGCACATCCGGCACTGATAAAAGATTTGGGTTCTTGTCACCCTCGAAAAAGGCCTGCCAGATCAAGTGCGCGCCGAGCACTAGCATGGCCCGCTCGTCGCCGGTTTCGGCCATGGCCTCGAGACTGTCGACAGAGTAAAACAGGTACTCGTCTTCCCGCTTGACCATCCACTCATCCGGCCCGGAATAAAGTGCCGGGAAGCCGGCCTCGTATCGCCAGTTTTGTACCCCGTGCCCCAGGCCCTGGTCCCACGCCTTCTCGATATCAGTCAAGGTCAGGCAATCGGCCTGCTGATCCCGCGGCTCCGGTACCAGGGAGTCCGGCTTCGTGCCTTTGCCCTGCTCAACTGTATCCGATGCCGTCGTGACCCGCTCCATTCCGACCCTTTTGGCCCCGACCTGATCTTCCGGCCCGGGCTCCGACAACAGCCAAAACCCGGCTGACAACAGCAGGAGCAGTAACGCGAAAAACGTGATCCGGCGTCTGTGTCCCATCTATCCACCGACAAATTGCAGGGCCCGGGCCACCACTTCCAGTCCCGCACCTTTTTTGTGGGCATTTTCGCTGATATAGCGACGCCACTGCTTGCCATGGGGCTGTCCGTGAAAAAGCCCGAGAATATGGCGGCTGATATGGCTCAAGGGGGCGCCGGTGGCCAGGTGCGCCTCGATATAAGGCGTCAGCCGCTCAATGATCTGGTGGCGGGTCAACGGCTCCGCCGGGCTGCCGTAAAAGCGCTGATCGACCTCGGCCATCACGAAGGGATTGTGGTAAGCCTCCCGGCCAATCATGACCCCATCGACATGCTGAAGATGCCGCTCGGCTTCATCCAGTGACTTGACGCCACCGTTCAGGTGGATCTCCAACTCCGGGAAGTCCTGTTTCAGCCGGTATACGGTTTCATAGCTGAGGGGCGGGATTTCCCGATTTTGTTTCGGGCTCAGTCCTTTCAGCCAGGCCTTGCGGGCGTGGATGATAAAAACCTCGCAGCCGGCGTCCCGCACGATCCGGACAAAGTCATGTAACTCTTCATAGCTGTCGCGATCATCAATACCGATGCGGGTTTTCACCGTTACCGGCACTCCCACTACTTTTCTCATGGCCGTAACACAATCCGCGACCAACTCCGGCTCCGCCATCAGGCAGGCGCCGAAGCGGCCGGACTGGACCCGATCGCTCGGACAACCGACATTGAGATTGACCTCGTCGTAACCGAGATCTTCGGCAATCCGGGCGCTTTCGGCCAGTTGCCCGGGATCACTGCCGCCGAGTTGGACCGCCACTGGGTGCTCGCTGGCGTGAAAGCCCAGCAATCGTTCCCGATCGCCGTGCACAACCGCACCCGTCGTCACCATTTCAGTGTAGAGCACGGCATGCTTCGAGATCAGGCGCAGGAAATAGCGATCATGGCGATCGGTCCAGTCCATCATGGGGGCAACGGATATACGGCGGTCAAGGGTCATGGTCTGGTTAAAGTTCTTCGCTGGAGCAAAAAAATAAGGCGGGGTTCGCCCGCCTCATGGTCTGATACCGGAAAATTATAATCAATACCGGTGATTATTTCTCCCGAAGCGCCCGGATCCGGACATCCAGCGGCGGATGGGACGCGAACAGATGGCCGATCCGGTCTTTCAGGCTGGTGGTACGGCCGTGGGTAATGGCAAAGGCGGTCATGGTTTCCGGCATTTCGTCCGGAACATTCTGCTCCGCTTTCAGGCGCTCCAAAGCGGAAACCATGGCGCCGGTACTCGCGAGCGTAGCGCCGGCAATGTCGGCCCTGAACTCTCTTCGCCGGGAGAACCACATGACAATCATGGAGGCAAGAATACCCAGCAGGATCTGCGCGACAATGGTCACGACGAAATAGCCAATCCCGTAGCCATGCTCGTTCTTGAGCAGTACCCGATCGACAAAGTGGCCGATGACTCGCGAAAAGAAAAGTACAAAGGTATTGAGTACGCCCTGGATCAGGGTCAGAGTGACCATGTCGCCATTGGCGACGTGGCCGATTTCGTGGCCGAGAACCGCGCGGGCGTCATCACGGCTGAACCTTGAAAGCAAGCCCTCACTTACTGCTACCAGCGCGTCGTTGCGGTTCCAGCCTGTGGCAAAGGCATTGGACTGGGCAGCGGGGAAAACGCCGACTTCCGGTGTCTTGATACCGGCATCACGAGCCAGTTCCGCGACGGTGCTGAGCAACCAGCGCTCATCTTCGCTACGCGGCTGATCGATAACCCGCACGCCCATGGAGCGTTTGGCCATCCATTTGGAGATAAAAAGCGAGAAGATGGAGCCGGCGAAGCCAATGACAGCACACCAGATCAAGAGCGCTGTGAGGTTCAGGTCCACGCCGTTATTAGCCATGATGCTGTCGAAGCCGAGCAGGCTCAGCACCACGCCTGCAAGCAGGATAACGGCAAAGTTGGTCAATAAAAACAATCCGATACGTAACATTCTCTGGTTCCTTTGAACGAAATCTCCACCCGTGATATCGGGCGCCTACCTGATATTTGCGACTACCGGAACACTTCCGGACAGACACACCGCAGGTGTCATGCCTGGCTCGCTGCCTGGCTGGCCTTACGACGGCGTCGCCAGGACGGCAAATCCCGCGTGAACAGGACCCAGATTAACAGGGCCATGCCAGTGAATGCCATAACCCAGGCTACACCCGCAGCCGTGACCAGCAGCGGGTTATTGAAATCCTTGCGCTCCTGGTAATCCATAATATGCAGCATCCAGAAAAAATCGTACAGCCGCCAGGTGTCATTACGCCTGGACACGACCCGGCCATTGTCAGGAGAGACGTAAATCCGGGTATTTTCCGGGTCCGCCATTTGCACCTGCCACAAGGGCAGGTCCCGGCCGCGGATTTCACTGAGGGGGGTTTCTATCAGGGTGACCTTGCGGATTTCTCCCGGCCCGGAAAAATCCAGGCGCGCCAACGCCATGGCGTCCTCTTTGCCCAGAGGCGTCAGTCGCTCTCCGGAAGTCGCGCTGATCAGCGCTTCGCGCCCGTTTGCTTCTACCCGCCAGACGGGCTGCCCCTGCCACTGCAGGAGCCGTAATTCATCGGTGCTATGCCCTGCTCGCGCGAGGTCCCGCAACAGGTCCTGCGCTCCATAGGTAACCCGGGAATCGGCCAGCGGTACGCTCTCCTGTTTTGCCCGGTTATGGTTGCCGCGCACTTCTTCGATATCGAAAACACTCATGACAACGCCGCCCGTCACCCATAGCAGGATCTGGATGCCAACAACCAAACCCACCCATTTATGGAGTTTTCTGACAAGGATCGGAAATTTCATTAATTACTCTCTTGTTGTTAGTTGTCACTGGCGCGTCGGAAATCCGTCAGTCCCCGATATGGATCGCGATCTGGCGGCGATGGGGCTGATGGCGATGTTCCCACAGGTAAATACCCTGCCAGGTGCCGAGCACCAGTTGCCCGTCGGCCACGGGAATAGCAAGGGAGGTCGCGGTAAGCGCGGCCTTGATATGGGCCGGCATGTCATCCGGGCCCTCCGCCGTATGCGTATAGAGAGGATCCGCCTCGGGCACCAACCGGTTCAGCCAGGACTCGAGGTCCCGGCGCGCCGACGGGTCGGCGTTTTCCTGTATGAGCAAGCTGCAGGATGTATGACGGACAAACAATGTGCAGAGCCCGTCCTCGATCCCGGACTGCTGAACCTGCTCACGGACCTTGTCGGTGAAAGGCACGAGGCCCTGCCCTTGCGAATCTACTGAAATCATTGCCACCATAATCAGTTTGCCTCCGTCTCCCTGGATCGGTACTCGAAATAGACCCGCCGGGTTACGCCGCAAAGCAGGGTGTAACTGATCGTATCGGCATGTTCGGCAACCGTCTCGGCGGGCAATTCAGGCCCCCACAATACCACCCGATCGCCAATCCGGTCGTTTGAATCCGGCCCCAGATCCACCGCCAGCATGTCCATGGAAATTCGTCCCGCGAGGGGGACCCGACGACCATTGACCCACACGGGCGTGCCGGAGCGGGCGTGGCGTGGGTAGCCGTCGCCGTAACCGATAGCCACCAGACCGACCCGGGTATCTTCCTGCGCCTGCCAGCTACGGCCATAACCGACACTCTCGCCCTTGTTGACCGGTTTGATGGCAAACAGTTTCGACTCAAGGGTCATCACCGGGATCAGACCATGGTCAGTGCCGGTTTTCCCCGGCAGTGGCGAACAACCGTACAAGGCGAGCCCCGGCCGGACCAACTCCAGATGGGCGTCAGGTTGGGTGAGAATGGCTGCCGAGTTGGCGATACTGCGCCACCGGCAACCTGAGGGCGGCGTCGACTCTTCGACATGGTCG
The DNA here is from genome assembly GCA_030148365.1 of Kangiellaceae bacterium. Lineage (GTDB taxonomy): Bacteria > Pseudomonadota > Gammaproteobacteria > Enterobacterales > Kangiellaceae > JASBTO01. Next base: position 7,219 of record JASBTO010000007.1, on the reverse strand, counting down.
AGAAAGTCCTGTAACTGAGCCCCCGCGAAGCCCTCATCGGGTTCGTCGGCATTGGCGAAATGGGACATACAAAACACCGGCTCACGCACGGCCTGGCAGGCCCTGAGCCGCTTCAGGGCTTCTATGGCCTCCGACGGCCTGAAGCCGAGACGATTCATCCCGGTATCCAGCTTCAGCCAGACCTGGATGTTGCCGGAATCGAGCGCTTCAAGAGCTTCAATCTGGGCGTCATGATGGACGACCACTTCCAGTTCCTGGGCGAAAATTTCGGGGAGTTCGTCGGCGTGGAAAAAGCCTTCCAGCATCAGAATACGCTGGTCAATTCCGGCCTGCCGCAGTTCCACGGCTTCTTCGAGGCTGGCAACGGCGAAGATATCGGCCTGGGGCAATGCCCGCGCGACCGGTACCAGACCATGGCCATAGGCGTCGGCCTTGACCACCGCCATGATGCGCGCATCGCCGACCTGCGCCCGGAGGGTCGCGAAATTATGACGGATAGCATCGAGACTGATACAGGCTTTGGTCGCGCGCATGGTCAGGTTTCTGCCTTGCCCTGAGTCAGCATGGACACCGAGCCCGGATCGCTAGGCCTCGTAATCACTGTGGGCCAGGTTGTCAAACCGGGTGTACTTGCCCTGGAAGGCGAGGTTGATGGTGCCGATGGGACCATTCCGCTGTTTGCCGATGATAATTTCAGCGACGCCCTTGTGCTCGGTTTCCGGCTTGTAGACCTCATCCCGGTAGATGAACATGATCAAATCCGCATCCTGCTCGATGGCGCCTGATTCCCGCAAATCCGACATCACCGGCCGCCGGTCGGAGCGTTGCTCCAGAGACCGGTTGAGCTGGGAAAGGGCTACCACCGGCACGTTCAACTCTTTGGCGAGTGATTTCAGGGACCGGGAGATTTCAGAAACCTCCTGGGTCCGGTTATCCGACATGCCCGGCACCTGCATCAACTGCAGGTAATCCACCATAATCATGCTCAACGGGCCATGTTCCCGCACGACCCGCCGCGCGCGTGCGCGCACTTCCGATGGCGACAGTCCGGGCGCATCATCGATGAACAGATTGCCCTGCTGTTTGAGTTGATTGAAGGCGCCGGTCAGCCGCGCCCAGTCATCATCGTGCAAACGGCCGGTCCGCAATCGGCTCTGGTCGATACGTCCGAGAGAAGACAGGGATCGCATAATCAGGGATTCGCTCGGCATTTCGAGACTGAACACCAGCACCGGGCTCTTCTGCGAGAGGGCGACATTTTCGACCAGATTCATGGCGAAGGTGGTCTTGCCCATGGAAGGTCGGGCCGCGACAATCACCAAATCTGCGGGCTGCAGTCCGGAGGTCATCTCGTCCAGATCAGAGAAACCGGTGGCCTGGCCGGTAATGCCGTCACTGCTTTCGCTGATTTTTTCGATACGATTGAGGGTCGCCTGTAGCAGGCTCTCAATCCCGGATGGCCCTTCGCTGTTGGTACTGCGTTGCTCGGCAATACGAAACACCCGGCTTTCGGCGGAATCGAGGATTTCGGCGACCGGGCGGCCCTTGGGGTTGTAGGCGGAATCGGCAATTTCGTTGGCAGCCCGGATCAGTTCCCGGGAGACAGCCCGTTCACGGACAATTTCCGAATAGGCGCGCACATTGGCCACCGAGGGCGTATTGCGGGCCAGTTCGCCAAGATAGGCCATACCGACATCGGCATCATCCTGCTGCTCCAGAAATTCGCTCAGGGTGATCACGTCCAGCGGCTTGCTGGTATTGGCGAGGCTGGTCATGGCCCGGAACACCTGGCGGTGCTCCTTCAGATAAAAATCGTCGGCGACCAGGATTTCCGAGACGGCATCCCAGGCATCATTGTCTATCATGACGCCGCCGAGCACCGACTGCTCGGCTTCGAGGGAATGGGGGGGGACTTTCAAGTCCTGGACTTTACGATCTGTTCCGGGTTGGGCCATGTGGTTTCTTTAAATTGGAGGTTGAAATTCAGTACGCCGTATTTACAGCTTTTTATCTGCGGCATAAAAAAAGCACTTGCCGGACGTGCCCGACAAGTGCCTTATTCTGGCACCGGATATGCCTGATGGCAAACCCGATGCTAACGCCTTGAAGAGGCTTATTCTTCAGCGACGACTACGACCTTGATGGCGGTCTGAACGTCGCTTGGCAGATAGACGTCAATGTCATATTCGCCAACCAGGCGCAGTACACCGTCAGGCATACGGACTTCTTTTTTCACCAGTTCAACGCCTTCGGCGTTAACCGCATCGGCGATATCCTGGGTGCCAATAGAGCCGAACAGTTTGCCTTCGTCGCCAGCTTTGGACGAGATGGTAACAACCATACCGTTCAACTTTTCGGCGCGCGCTTCGGCAGCCGCCAAATCAGCCGCTGCCTTGGCTTCCAGCTCAGCGCGACGCTGTTCGAACATTTTTACGTTGTCTTCTGTGGCAGGAACCGCTTTCCCTTTAGGTATCAGGAAGTTACGGCCAAAACCAGCGGCAACCGTGACCTTGTCACCGAGGTCGCCAAGATTGTGGATCTTTTCCAGCAGAATGATATCCATTGTGCTTTCCCCTTAAAATTCGATACTGGTAGGAAGCCGCTTATTCGTGGCTGTCAGTGTAAGGCAGCAGAGCCAGGAAACGCGCTCGCTTGACGGCGCTGGCCAGCTGACGCTGGTACTTCGCCTTGGTGCCCGTGATGCGGCTCGGCACAATTTTGCCGGTCTCGGTGATGTAGTTTTTCAGGGTTGCCAGATCCTTGTAATCGATCTCGGTAACGCCTTCCGCTGTGAAGCGGCAAAATTTACGACGACGGAAATAACGTGACATGTGATTCTCCTTCAGATTCGGGCGTCAGCTTACTCGGCACTGGCTTCGTCAGCGGGCTTTTCGGCTTTCTCTTCAGCTTTTTCGGCAGCAACTTTCTTGTCTTCAGTCGCGGGCTTTTCTTTCGCAGAGTCGTCAGACTCAGAGCGAGCGTTATCCCGGGAATCACTGCGCGAACGGCTATCCTGCTCTTCTTTGGCCTTGGCCATCGGAGAAGCTTCGGTAATGGCCTGCTTGGTACGCATGATCATGTTGCGAAGGATTGCGTCGTTGAATTTGAAAACATTTTCCAGCTCTTCGATTGCGTCATAGCCGGCTTCCACGTTCATCAGAACATAGTGGGCTTTGTGCAACTTGTTGATTGGGTAGGCGAGCTGACGGCGGCCCCAGTCTTCCAGGCGATGAACGGTGCCACCTGCTTCGGTAATGATACCGGTGTAGCGTTCGATCATGCTTGGCACCTGATCAGACTGATCGGGGTGCACCAGAAATACGATTTCGTAGTGTCTCATTAAGGTCTCCTTACGGTTTTCCAGCCACCGCGCTTGTTTATAGACGGCAGCAAGGAGCTAAACCAGATTGTAGTCTTTCGCGATTAGTCTGCCGGTCAGAGCAGGGACTGACGGTCAGTCCAGGCGAAAGAGCGCGGTATTCTAAAGAAACAGCCCCTGAATTGCAATCAGAACCTGCAGGGCCTCAGGTCTGCCGGCGACGCCGGACCACTTCAAACAGAAAAATGCCGGTAGCGACGGAGACATTCAGGCTGGAGACGCTGCCTGCCATGGGGATTTTTATCAGAAAATCGCAATGCTCTCGGGTCAGGCGCCGCAATCCGGCGCCTTCCGCACCCAGGGCAACCGCAATGGGGCCCTTGAGATCGGCCTGGTACAACTCCTGCTCCGCTTCGCCGGCCGCGCCGGCAATCCAAATGCCGGCTTTCTTCAAGTGCTCGAGGGCGCGAACCAGATTGGTGACCTGAATAAAGGGTATGGTCTCTGCGGCCCCGCAGGCTACTTTGCGAACCACCGGCGTCAGGCCCACCGACTTGTCCTTGGGTGCGATTACCAGATGTACGCCGGCGGCATCGGCGCTGCGCAGGCAGGCACCAAGGTTGTGGGGATCGGTCACGCCATCGAGGACGAGCACAAATGGCGGCTCATCAAGCCCCGCCAACAGGGACGGAATATCCTTTTCATGATATTGCCGTCCGCCAGCCTCGCAGCGTGCGACTACGCCCTGGTGGCGGCCGTCCGCCATCTCATCCAGCTCCTCCCGCTCGGTTTGCCGGGGATGCAGACCGGCCTCGCGAGCCATGGTGACTAGCGCATGCAAGCGCTTGTCGTGGCGACTCTGCTGCACGTAAAGGCTGCGGACCCGCTCCGGTGCGTTTCTGATCAGGGACTCCACGGCGTGGAGGCCGAAAACTGTTTCTAGACTCATAATGCATTCCGAGTAATACCACGACCAGATGACCGGTTATTTCTGGCGGCCCTTGGTTTTCTTTCCGCCGCCGGTTTTGGGGACAGGCTTTTTGCCCTGACGGCGACTGACCGGTTTCTTGCCGGACCGTTTGCCGCCCTTCCCCGCACCGCGGCCGTCGGCTTTCTTGCCGTCCTTTTTCTTGGTGTCCGCCTTGCCGTAGAGTTTTTGCCGCTCCTTGCCCTTGGCCGGACTGCTGTCCCGTTCGGTTCTTTCCCGCTCCACCAATTCAAAATCGATCTTGCGATCTTCGAGATCCACGCGGGCAACCGAGACTTTGACCCGGTGGCCAATCTTGAAAATCTCCCGCTGATGCTCGCCCACCAGGCGCGCTTTCGTGGGATCGAAATGGAAGTAGTCTTCGCCGAGGGAACTGATATGCACCAGACCTTCTACAAAGAGATCGTCAAGCAGTACAAACAGACCAAAACTGGTCACGGTCGAAACCGTACCCCAACACTCCTCCCCGACCCGGGTCAGCATGTATTCGCATTTGAGCCAGTCCACCACGTCTCTGGTGGCCTTGTCGGCCCGGCGTTCGGATAGCGAACAATGCTCGCCAAGTTGTTCCAGTTTGGCCTTTTCATAGGCCTGTCCGCCGGGCACGCTGGTGCTCTTATGCACATCCCGCAGTTGCTGCTTGATAATGCGGTGAACCAGCAAATCCGGGTAGCGACGGATGGGGGAGGTAAAGTGGGTATAGGCGTCAAAGGCGAGGCCAAAATGGCCCTTGTTGTTGGCGCTGTATACCGCCTGCATCATGGAGCGAAGCAGCATGGTGCTGATCAACTCTTCATCCGGGCGGCCCTTGATGCTTTTCAGGAGTTCGGCATAATCCGCCGGTGCCGGCGAGTCACCACCAAACAGGAACAACCCCAGTTCACCGAGGAAAGCCCGGAAATCCTCCAACTTGGCTGCGCTCGGCGTCTCGTGAATCCGGAAAATGGCCGGTACTTCCGATTCCAGCAGGAATTGGGCGGAGGCTACGTTGGCGCAAATCATGCACTCTTCAATAATCTTGTGGGCGTCGTTGCGCACCACGGGCACGATCCGCTCAATCTTGCGCTCGTCATTGAATTCAATCCGGGTTTCCGTCGTTTCGAACTCGATGGCGCCTCGCTGCCGGCGGATCGCCAGACGGGCCTTGAACAGACGGTACAGCTCTTCCAGATGAGGGACGACTTCCGCGTACTCAGCGCGGAGTTTTTCATCCCCATCCAGGATTGCCCAGACTTTCGAATAGGTCATGCGCGCTTTCGAGTGCATCACTGCCGGGTAGAACCGGTATTCGCCCATGTGGCCTTGCGCATCCAAATCCAGCTCGCACACCATGCACAGCCGATCGACATCGGGGTTCAGGGAGCAAAGTCCGTTACTGAGCAGTTCCGGCAACATGGGAATGACATTATTGGGGAAATACACCGAGTTACCCCGGTTGATGGCTTCCTCGTCGAGGGCACTGCCGGGGCGGACATAATGACTGACGTCGGCGATGGCCACATACAGGGTCCAGCCGCCTTCTTCCCGGGGCCGGCAAAAGACCGCATCATCAAAATCCCGGGCATCGGCGCCGTCAATCGTCAGGAGCGGCAGATCCCGAAGATCCTTGCGGTCGCCGATGTCCGCGTCGGTTACTTCAACCGGTAGCCTGGTGACCGCTTCCTGTACGGCGGACGGCCACTCGAAAGGTAACTGGTAATTATGGATAGCTGTCTGGATCTCGACGCCGGGCGCCATATAGTCGCCCAGAATGTCCACGACGACGCCGCGAGCGGCATGATTGCCTTTGGGTCTGGCCGTGATCCGCACGACCACCACCTGGTCTTCCTCGGCGTTGAGGTTATCGTCCGGGGCGATCAGAATATCGTGCTGGATGCGGGTATTGTCCGCAGCCACAAAACCGGTCCCGCTGTCTTCGTAATAGCGACCGACGATATGGCTGATGGAGTCTTCAAGCACCTCGACGATCGCGGCTTCGGTGCGGCCCCGACGATCATAGCCCTTGGGGCGGGCCAGCACGTGATCACCGTGAAAGACTTCGCGCATCTCCCGGGGCGAGATAAACCAGTCCCGGTCATCACTTTCGTCGAGATTCAGAAAACCATGACCATCGCGATGGCCGTCCACCCGTCCCTTGACCAGATCCGTGTGGTCGACCAGGCAATAATGATCCTTGCGATTGCGGAGGATCTGTCCGTCCCGCTCCATGGCCCGCAGGCGGCGCTGCAGGGCGATGGAGTCCTGCTCGTCGTAGAGCTGGAGATGTTCGGAGATTTCAACGAAAGTCAGGGGTTTGCCCCGCTCCTCCATCAGGCCGAGGATGAACTCCCGGCTGGGTATGGGGTTGTCGTATTTCTCAGCCTCCCGCTGAGCATGGGGGTCGGAAGTATCCTTTTTACGGGGCATTAAATGTTGTTCGTCCTGAATATATGGAATTGCCCGACATTCTATCCCTATTAGTCTGCACAAGCTATTTGACAAGCGCCCGGCAACAGTTATAATGCGCGCGTCTCAATGACATCCCATGCCGAGGTGGTGAAATTGGTAGACACGCTAGCTTCAGGTGCTAGTGGGGGTAACCCCGTGGAGGTTCAAGTCCTCTCCTCGGCACCATACATGCCTTAACCCCTTATTATCCCTGCTTTTCAGGCAGTTCCAGCCCTGTTTTTATCGCAGTAACCTGCCCAACGCAGTCCTCGTCAACGACATTTCGGTAAGTAATGGAATGCCCGCCCAGCTGATTCCGCGGCTCTTCATTTTCACTTGCCAACGCCAAATAGCTACGCTCGGCATAGCAGGTCTCACATTGCACCCGCACAACCCAACGCTCAAGACGGCTGAAGTTCGGGGTGGAATCGCCCGTCATCGGTAATAAATTGCCAGATATCCGGACGTTTTGCATAGATTCCGTT
>JASBTO010000129.1 GCA_030148365.1 Kangiellaceae bacterium | reverse complement strand
AGGCATCAAGCACGGCGTGCGCAAGGTCAATATCGACACGGATCTGCGGCTCGCGGCGACGGGTGCCTATCGGCGTTTCCTGGCCAAGAATCCGAAAGCTTTCGATCCGCGCCAGTACAACAAGGACGCGATGGTGGCCATGTCGGATATCTGCAAGAACCGCTATGAAGCCTTTGGCACGGCGGGCAATGCCGACAAGATCAAGCCGATCGGTCTTGAAGCCATGTCCGTCAGGTACGAGGCTGGCGAACTGGACCCGACGGTCAACTGATTTGTCAGCGCCCAAAGAAAGCGGTCTCCGGGCCGCTTTTTTATTGGCCGGCAACTTCACCGGTTCCCTTTGAAAGATCCCTGTGCTATCAATTAGCCATTGGATTTGGGGAATTTCCGGTCATTGGATACCAGTCGCCATTTTAAAATAGCGCTCGTTGGCCCGGTGCCGCCGCCTAACGGGGGCATGGCCATGCAGACGGTGCAATTGCAAAGATTGTTGGCCGAGGACGGCCACAGTGTACGGCTGATTGCAGCCAATCCTGCCTACCGGCCCGCCTGGCTGGGCAAAATTCGCGGCCTGCGCGCCCTGGTCCGCCTCTGGCAGTTCCGCCGCCGGTTACGCAAAGAACTGCACGGCCAGGATCTCGTGCATCTGATGGCCAACTCCGGCTGGGCCTGGCACCTGTTCGCGGCGCCGGTAATTGCCGCCGCGAAGCGCATGGGGATCCCGGTGGTCGTCAATTACCGGGGCGGTCTCGCCAAGTCCTTTCTCGAACAATCTTCCGTCCGGGTGATCCCGCAAATCAGGAATGCGCAAGCGCTGGTATTGCCGAGCCCTTTTCTGCATCAGGTCTTTGCGGATTACGGCGTGGCTGGCCGGATTGTCCCGAACATCATTGACAGCAGCCTGTTTCACCCGGCAGAGAGGGCTGAGCAATCTCCCGGCCCGAAGCTGGCCCCCCACATTGTCATTACCCGGAATCTGGAGACCCTTTACGATATCGGTTCCGGTCTGCGGGCATTCGCCCGTTTGCACAGGGAATTGCCACAGGCCCGGCTGACGGTAGCCGGTAGCGGGCCAGAGCGGGAAGATCTGGAAGCCCAGGCGGTGCGCCTCGGCATAGCGGCCAGTACCCGGTTTTGCGGCCGCTTGTCTCATCAGGATATTGCCGCACTCTACCGGGATGCGGATCTCATGCTCAATCCCAGCCGTGCCGACAATATGCCCAACTCCCTGCTCGAAGCGCTGGCCTGCGGTGTCCCGGTGGTCTCTACCGATGTCGGCGGCATTCCGGTACTGGTCGAAGACGGCGTCAGTGCCCGACTGGTGGCTCCCGGGGATGACGATGCCATGACCAAAGCCATGCTGGATCTGTGCCAGGATTCGCAGCTGTATCACCGACTACGTGAGCAGGGTTTGCAGCTGAGCCGACAGTATTTTTGGCCGGCAGTGCGACAACAATGGCTGGCGGTCTATGATGCGGTGGTGCAGCCGTGACCAGAGGTAGTCCTGTGTATACCCGCCTGGTGTCCAGCTGGCTGTTTCCGCTCCATGAAAAGCTCAAGGCCCACGACTCAGTCGCGAGGCGCAAGGCTCTTGAGGAAAGCGAGTGGCTACCCACCGAGGAGATCCTGCGCAGGCAACTGGAGCGTTTGCGAACTTTCCTGAGTGAGATTGGCCGTCAGGTGCCTTATTACCGGGAGCTGTTCAAGGTCTGCAAATTCGAGCCCGCCCGGTTGCAAAGTCTCGCTGATCTCGAGCAACTCCCGCTGCTCGACAAGGCGACAATCCGCAAGCACACCGAAGCCCTTAAGAACGAAGGCGCCGACAAGCTGATCCGCTACAATACCGGCGGTTCGTCAGGCGAACCGCTGGTTTTTTTCATGGGCCCTGACCGGGTCAGCCATGATGTCGCCGCCAAGTGGCGGGCGACGCGTTGGTGGGATGTGGACATCGGCGACCGGGAACTGGTGGTCTGGGGCTCGCCCGTGGAACTCGGCGCCCAGGACCGGGTGCGGATGTTACGGGATCGCCTGATCCGGTCCGAGCTGCTGCCGGCTTTCAACATGGGCGATCCGGATCTGGACCGCTTCATCGACAAGATCCGGCGCTTCCGGCCGACCATGCTGTTTGGATATCCCTCGGCCTTTGCCCGGATTGCCGGGCGTGCGCAATCGAAAGGCATTGCCCTCGATGATCTCGGGATTCGGGTCGCCTTTGTGACTTCCGAGCGCCTCTATCCCGAGCAGAAGCAACTTGTCGAAAAGGTATTTGGCGCGCCCGTCGCCAATGGTTACGGCGGCCGCGATGCAGGATTTATCGCCCACGAATGTCCACAGGGCGGTTTGCATATTTCGGCAGAAGATATCGTCGTCGAACTGGTCGATGCCAAGGGTCATCAGGTTGCACCCGGGGAAACGGGCGAAGTGGTTGTGACCCACATGGCAACCGGCGATTTTCCCTTTGTCCGCTATCGGACCGGCGATATTGCCAGCCTGTCGACAGAGGCGTGTCCCTGTGGTCGTGGCTTGCCCTGTCTCGCAACCATTGAAGGCCGGACCACCGATTTTATAACGGCGCTGGACGGGACCGTGATGCACGGACTGGCGTTGATTTACGTGGTCCGGGATCTGCCGGGCGTCGCGGGATTCAAAATCATTCAGGAGAGTCTTGAACGGATACGGGTGCAACTGGTGATGGACGAGGCCACGCTACCGCAAGACTGTCGCGAAGATTTGATCAGAGGCTTTCGTCAGCGACTGGGGGAGCCGGTCCGGGTCGAAATTGAACTGGTTGACCGGATCGCACCGGAGCAGTCTGGCAAATTCCGCTACGTGGTGAGCAAGGTCGAAGCAACCGCCGGTTAAAGGTTGGCCGTTGCAGGTTGCCTAGTAAAGTACCCGGGCCCGTATGGTGCCGGGGATCTGGCGAATCTTTTCAAGAGCAATCTGGCTGGAACCGGCATCGACATCGGTTACCACATAACCCACCTGGCCGCTGGTCTGCAGAAACTGGGAGGCGATATTGATCTGATTGGCGGAAAAAATTTCGTTGATCCGTGACAGTACACCGGGCCGGTTATGGTGAATATGCAGCAGCCGGTGCGTGTTGCCTTGTTCCGGCAGTGCCACTTCCGGGAAATTGACCGCTGACAGGGTCGTACCGTTATTGCTGTACTTGATGAGCTTTTCAGCCACCTCAATACCGATATTGGCCTGGGCCTCCTGAGTGGAACCGCCGATATGGGGCGTCAGGATGACATTGTCGAATTGGCGCAGGGGTGAAGTGAACTCCTCGTCCGAGGACCTGGGTTCCCGGGGAAAGACATCCACGGCCGCGCCGGCGAGGTGGCCGGACCCAATGCCTTCAGCCAAAGCATCGATATCGACGACACTGCCCCGGGAAGCGTTGACCAGAATCGAACCGGTGCGCATCCGGGAAATTTCCCTGTTGCCAATCATCCGCTCGGTCAGCTCCGTCGCCGGCACATGCAGGGTGACGATATCGGCGCGCTCCAGCAGTTCGTCGAGACTGCCCACCTGGCTGGCGTTGCCGAGGGTCAGCTTGTTCTCGATATCATGAAACAACACCCGCATGCCGAGACTCTCGGCGAGAATGCCGAGCTGGGTGCCGATATGACCGTAACCGATGATGCCGAGGGTCTTGCCGCGAATTTCGTGGGAACCGGTAGCCGATTTCTGCCATTCGCCCCGATGGGCAGCCGCATTTTTGGCCGGTACGCCCCGGGACAGCAGCAACATTTCACCCAGTACCAGTTCCGCAACGCTGCGGGTATTGGCAAAGGGCGCGTTGAATACCGGGATCCCCAGCGCCTGGGCGGCATCAAGAGCGACCTGATTGGTGCCGATGCAAAAACAGCCGACTGCGGTCAGACGAGGTGCCTGACCCAGTACCTCCGCGGTCAACTGGCTGCGAGAGCGGATGCCGACAAAGTGTGTATCCAGCAGTGCTTCCCGGAGCGCCTTGCCGGACAGCGCCCGGGGCTCGTATTGAATATTGGTATATCCGTCGGCTTTGAACAAATCAACGGTGCCGGGGTGTAGCCCCTCAAGTAACAATACCTTGAGCTGGGCCTTGTCTATTGATGTCGCTGGCATGAACTTCCCTGAACGGACGGTTTTTGGCAGATTACCGCCGCAATCGTCAAATATCTAGAGAAGTCGCAGGTATCGCACAAAACTGCTTGAATAAATAAAGGAATTACTTTATTTAGTATCAGGGGCTATTGCCATTCTTGATGCAAGATTGCAGAATGGGTGGCCAGGGGGGAGAGGATTTTTGGAAACGCTAAAAGGAAGTGATGCGATGAGTTCGAGAAAAACACGGTTTTTGATTTGGGGAATTTTGGTACTCGGGGGATTGACGGCTTGCGGCACACGGTTGCCGGATCTACCAACTTCAGCACCCAAACAGCCTTACACGTCGGACCCCAGCCAGTACGAATATCTGATCGGTCCCGGTGATTCCCTCAATATTTTTGTCTGGCGTAACCCCGAAGTTTCTTCTTCGGTAAGCGTACGTCCGGACGGTAAAATCACCACACCGCTGGTCGAAGATTTGCCAGCCATCAACAAAACTCCTACCCAGCTTGCCCGCGACATTGAAAGTGTCCTGTCGGAATACATCAAGAACCCGGTCGTCACCGTCACGGTGGGCAATTACGTCGGGCCCTTCAATGAACAAATCCGTATTGTCGGTCAGGCGGCCAACCCGCGCACCATTGCTTACCGGCAAAATATTACCTTGCTGGATGTCATGATCGAGGTTGGCGGATTGACAGATTATGCTGACGGCAACGGCGCCCGGGTACTCAGGGTGGTTGACGGAAAGCAGATGGCCTATCGGGCCCGGTTGGATGATCTGGTCAAAGATGGCGAGGTCGGAGCAAATGCAGAATTACTTCCCGGAGACATAATAATAATACCTGAAGCGAAATTTTAACTTGCCCTACTCGCCAGGGAGGCGCGTTTAACATGCAAGAAATTATCGATCAAATCCTCGATTATCTGAGAGGAATATGGCGTCAGCGCTGGTATGCGCTCGCCGTCGTCTGGGCAATTTGTATCGCCGGCTGGATTACCGTACGGAATCTCCCCGACCAGTACGAAGCCTACTCCAAGGTTCATGTCGACACAGTTTCCCTGCTCAGGGCCTTGCTGAAAGACGTGACCTACACGCCAAATCAGTTCCGCCAGGTCAGAGAGCTACAGAACAAGATTCTGACGCGTCCGAATATCGAGAAAATCATTCGCGAGGCGGATCTGGATCACACGGTCAAAGACGATGCCGGATTCGAAGGCCTCGTCAATGAAGTCAGTTCGAAGTTGCTCTTTACCCAGGTCGGACGAGAGACCATTTTCACGATTCAGTACGTTGATCCCAATCCACAGATTGCCAAAAGTGTGGTGCAGTCATTACTGGACCTGCTGATGGAAACGGCGATTGGCGACAACCGCAATCAGTCGAAAACTGCTCTGAGCTTCCTGGATGATCAGATTGAAGAATATGAGAGGCGGTTGGTAGAGGCGGAAACCAAACTTACTGAATTCAAACAGAAAAACATCGGCCTCATGCCGGAGCAGGGGCGGGATTATTACGAGCGTCTGCAGGCTGAAATGGGGGCGGTCAAATTTGCCGAACTGGAACTTCGGCAAGCCGTGAACAGTGCCGAGTCACTGCGCCGTCAATTAAGCGGGGAGCAGCCGGCATTCGGCTTGAGCGGCACCGGACCCACCGATATCGGCGATCCGGAAATTCACGCCCGTATTACAACCCTCAACAAGACACTCGATGAGTTGTTGTTGCGATATACCGAAAAACATCCGGATGTGATCAATACCCAAAATCTGATCGCCGATCTTGAAGCCCGGCAGGATGAGCAACGCAAGGCGAACGCCGCAGCCGGATTTACCAGTGGCAGTTCTCTCGGTACCAATCCGGTTTACCAGCAATTGAAAATTTCCTATGGCCAGGCGCAAGCACAGGTAGCCTCCTTGCGCGCCAAGGTCAGCGGGTTGCGGGCCCGGGCTGAAGAGTTGCAGAAATTGGTGAATGTCTTGCCCAAGATTGAGGAGCAACTCAAGGGGTTAAGCCGGGATTATGCTCTCAACAAGGAAAAGCACCGGGATTTGCTGGAGAAGCGTGAGGAGGTCAGGCTGTCGAGGCAGCGTGATCAGGCCACCGGTAATATCCAGTTTGAAGTCCTGGAGAGCCCCCGTGTGACGCCGGAACCGGTAGGTCCGAACCGGCCTTTACTGGCGGGTGGCGTAATGCTGATTGCTCTGGCCGCAGGACTCGGCCTGTCATTCCTGATTTCCCAAATCCGGGGAGACTTCGACAATGCCAAGACATTGTCGAGAGTACTTGAGCTACCGGTATTCGGCCGGGTCTCCGTCGTTATGGACAAAAAAGCGCAGCGCAAAACGGTAACCCACAACGCCATTTTCGTGGCCTTGTTATTTGCGCTCATTCCACTGTATGGCTTCTTTATGTGGAAATACATGCCGCTTAACGCACTTTTGGCCGGAGGCTAGAATTCATGAGTCTTATTGAAAAAGCCGCGATGAAACTGGACGAAAAACAATCGTCCGAAGACAAGAAAGACAAGACCGATAGCGAAATCCGGAAGGCCGAAAAGGAACGGGTCAATGGTGACCAATCCGGTCTGACAGCCAGAGCGGAGTCCGGAGATTCTCTGGATAGCGAAAGATATTGCCAGGTCGATTTCAAAAAACTTCGTGCCAAGGGCATGTTGGTGCCGGAAAACAGCCGCAGTCGGATCCAGGAAGAGTTTCGGGTCATCAAGCGGCCTCTGTTGATGAACGCGGAAGGTCGAACAGCCGGCCAGGTCGATAACGGAAACCTGATAATGGTGACCAGCGCCCTCCCGGGCGAAGGCAAGACTTTCAATGCGATCTGTCTGGCCCTGAGCATCGCAGCGGAGCGGGACAAGACCGTACTGCTGGTCGATGCCGATGTTATCAAGCCCGGGGTTTCCAAGTTTTTCGGTGTCGAGTCCAATCGCGGACTTGTCGACTATTTGTGTGGCGAAGGGGATATCAACGAGCTGATATTCAAGACCAACCTTCCCAATCTCACCTTATTGCCCGCGGGCTCTCCGCATCACCTGTCCACCGAACTGCTGGCCAGTTCAAAAATGCGGGACCTGATGCGGGAACTGTCTGAGCGCTATCACGACCGAATTGTTATTTTCGATTCCCCACCCATGCTGGCAACCACGGAAGCGAATGTACTTGCCGGTATGATGGGGCAGATTGCCATGATTGTCGAAGCAGAAAAGACCAGTCAAAAAGACGTAAAAGAAGCAGTCGATGCCATGAAGATCCACACCGATATACCCATCGGACTGGTTTTGAACAAGGCGACCAGGATTCGGGCATCAAAATATTATAGTTATTATTATTCAGTAAACTGACTTTTTTGGTGACCCATTTGATGAAGCGCCTTTCTTGTTTGGTGATAATTTGTGCTGTTTCCGTGCCTGCCGCGGCGGTGGATTGGGATATCCGCCCACGGGTGTACGCGGCGGAAACCTATACCGATAACCTCCGGCTTACCGAAGACGATAAAGACGGAGAGTTTGTCTCGGAAATCACGCCCGGGATCGAAATCAATGCCGGAACGCAGAGGTTCGAGTTTGACGCGGATGTTGCTGTCCAGAATATTTTCTATGTCGACGAATCGGATGAGAACGCAACCAATATCTTCGGGCACGTCGATCTGAAAAGCGAACTTGTAAGGAACTGGCTGTTTCTGGATGCCGGGGTATCGAGTAGCCAGGTAAATGCCACAGTAGAAGGGCCGCGCTCTAGAGACAACCTGAATCCGAATGGTAACCGCGCCGATGTGGTCTCCTATTCCGTAAGCCCCTACGTGCGTCACAGCTTCCAGAACTATGTCACCTTGTACAGCCGACTGACCGCGCAGAAAGTGGATTACAGCAATCCGGGCAGCAGTAACGTATCGGATGCGGAACTCTATTCCGGGCTCCTGTCGCTGAATAGCGGCGCCTATTTCAATCAGACCCGATGGGGCCTCAGTTATTACAAGTCCAAAGACGATGTCAGGGAGATTGAGGAGGGCACCCGGAAACGGGAAAGCCTCAATGCCTATGTCGATCGGGTAATCAACCGGACGGTGACTTTTCTGGTCCGCGCCGGTGAGACCAGAAATGATATTTCCGGGATTGAGGAAGGCACGGACGGTAATTACTGGTCCGCCGGCTTTCGCTGGACGCCTTCTTCAAAATTCTATATGGAAGCCCTGTCCGGCAGCAACGACAAGCAGGCTGCGATCCATTACGAACCGTCGGATCGGGTCAGTTTTGACTTGGGCTGGCAGGATCGGGAGGTCGGCGTGGTTATCGGTGATTCGTGGCATGCGGAGGCGATCCGTGATCTCGGCAATTCCCGGCTTTATTTCCGCTATTCCGATGAAGTAACTAATACCCAGCGGCTCTCGACGTCCACCCTGGCACCGGAAGACTACTTGAGCCCCGCCCTGATTGCGGCATTACCGCCCTCGCTGATCGACCTGCTGTTCGATGACCTCAACGTCTTTACGCTGGTTAACCAGGAGTTCCGTCGGAAACGGGCGGAACTCGGTTACGAGTTCGAAACCAGCCGGTATAAATGGGATGCCCGGATTTTCGCCGAAGATCGGGAAAGTTTTACCACCACACTGGATGCGGACCGGGCTTACGGACTGGATTTTACCCACATTTACCGCTTCCAGGATGAGAACCGGCTCACCACCGGTTTTTACTGGGACAGGATCAAGGACCAGCTTACGAGCCGGGAAGCGGATTACTATAATCTGTATGCGGGTTACACGTTTGTCCTGTCTCGCGATGCGGAAGTGACCACGGGCTTCAGGGTTAACAATCGCGACGGTGATCTCGGCCGTGAATATAATGAAAACAGGGTATTTATAAGTTTCCTGAAGTACTTTTAGACAGAAAAAACAAATTGGGGCGAAGGCTTGCCGGAGAATATTGTAAATGGGATGTCAGTCGATCTGGAAGATTACTTTCAGGTATCTGCTTTTAATGCGGTTATAAACCGTGAATCATGGCAATCCATCCCGGGACGGGTAGAAAGCAACACCGACAATCTTCTCGAGCTGTTCGCGGCCAACAATATCACCGCCACATTTTTTGTGCTGGGCTGGATCGCCAGGCAGTATCCTGAGCTGTTGGCCAGAATTGTCCGGGAAGGCCATGAGATCGCCAGCCATGGCATGAACCACATTCGCGTCTCGGCACAAAGTGCCCATGAATTTTTTCAGGACATTCACACCAGCAAACAGATACTCGAAAACTGTACGGGTCAGCCCGTCAGGGGTTACCGGGCTGCCAGTTTTTCCATTAACGGCAAGACACCCTGGGCTTTTGAAAAACTGATAGAGGCAGGTTTCCAATACAGCTCCAGTGTTTACCCGGTACGCCACGATCACTATGGCATGCCGGACGCTCCACGGTTTTCCTGGAACCCGGTCAAAAACGAGGCTTTCCGTGAAATTCCCCTGACCACCTGCAACATTTCCGGCGTCAATGTGCCGGCGGCGGGAGGCGGCTACTTCCGTCTTTATCCCTATCGACTGAGCAAGTGGCTGATCCGCAGGGTCAATATCCGGGACGGCCAGTCGGCTGTCTTTTATTTCCATCCCTGGGAGATCGATGCCAGCCAGCCACGGGTCGCGGGCCTGTCCCGCAAAACCCGATTCCGACATTATCTGAATCTGAACCGCATGGCAGATCGGCTGGCCAGACTCGGCCAGGATTTCCGCTGGCGGCGCATGGACGAAGTGTTTCTCGACGGAGGCCCGGCATGAGTAAATTGCGGATCTCCCGACTGGATAACAAGCGTAGTGCAGACTGGGACCGGTTCGTGCACAGCCAGGAGGCGGGCACTTTTTTTCACTTGTCCGGTTGGCGCACGGTGATTGAAGAGGCCGCGGGTCATGAGTGCATTTTCCTGTATGTCGAGAGCGAGCAGGGCGACATCTGTGCGGTGCTACCGCTGGCGGTGATGAAACACATCCTGTTCGGCAAGCGGCTCGTATCCCTCCCGTTTTGTGTGTACGGCGGGATCCTGTCCACGGATGAAAAAGCGACGACGCTCCTCGAGCAGGAAGTGTTGGCCATAGCCAGCCAACTTAACGTTGATTATGTGGAACTCCGTCACACGACCCCGAAACTTGGCTGGCAATCCAGAGATCTCTACTACCGTTTTCGCAAGCCCATTTCCGCGGACGCCGAGGCCAATATGAAGGCTATTCCGCGCAAACAGAGAGCCATGGTCAGGAAGGGGATCAAAGCCGACCTGCACTGGCAGATCGATGAGCAACTCGACGACTTTTACGGCGCTTACGAGTGCAGTGTCCGGAATCTGGGCACACCGGTTTTCGCTCGTGCCTATTTCCGGAAACTCAGGGAAGTATTTGCCGATGCCTGCGATATTCTGACTGTGACACACGAAGGCAAGGTCGTGGCCAGTGTCATGAGTTTTTATTTCCGGGACGAAGTGCTGCCCTATTATGGAGGCGGCAATCCGTCTGCCAGGAAACTCGCGGGTAATGACTTCATGTATTGGTCGTTGATGTGCCACGCCAGCGAGCGGGGCGCGAGAATCTTTGACTACGGTCGAAGCAAAGCCGGCACCGGCGCGTTCAACTTCAAAAAATACTGGGGGTTCGAACCCGAACCGCTGGCTTATGAATACTTGCCGGTCGGCAAGTCTGCCATCCCAGAGCTCAATCCGCTCAATCCCCGCTACAGGATCGCCATCAAGGCCTGGAAAAAGATCCCGTTACCGATCACCCGGGTAATCGGGCCGATGTTATCGAGGCACCTCGGCTGATGTCTACGACGGTCATCAAAGCAGTCCGGCCACCGGCGAACTGGCAAGCCAGTGTCGCGGCATGGGTGGCCATCGTCACTGCGTCAATATTCGCATTCTGGCCAAGTTGGGTGTCAATACTGGATCAATGGCTGAATAACCGAAGTTTCAACCACTGTCTCCTGATCCTGCCGATATCCATGTATCTGATCTGGAGAAAGCGAGAAACGCTCACCGGCATTCCCCTTCGGGTCTGGATGCCGGGTGTGGCCGTTTTGGCGGCGCTGGGTCTGTTATGGCTGGCCAGCTGGGTGCTGGACATCAATCTTGTACAACACCTGATAATCATTGCGGTACTGCCGGTAGCACTGGTCACGGTGACCGGTACCGAATTTAGCCGGGCCATTGTCTTTCCGTTGGTTTATACGGTCTTTGCGGTTCCCTTCGGAAAATTTCTGGTGCCGGACCTGCAGGAGTTTACCGCCCAGTTCAGTGTCGCGCTGCTCAGGCTCTCGGATATCCCGGTGTTTTTCGAAGGTCTGTACATCAGCATTCCTTCCGGAAACTTCGTCGTCGCCGAGGCCTGCAGCGGTATCAATTATCTTATTGCTTCGGTGGCCCTGTCGACGCTCTATGCCTATTTGCAATACCAGAAGACCTACAAGCGGGCCCTGTTTATTGCTGCCTCGGTGGTGGTGCCGATTATCGCCAATGGTCTGCGGGCCTATGGCATTGTTGTAATTGCCCATCTCAGTAATCACAAATATGCGGTTGGCGTCGATCACATTCTTTATGGCTGGATTTTCTTCGGCCTGGTGCTGTTCCTGATGTTCTGGGTGGGCGGCTTCTTCCGGGATCCCGACCCTGAAACCGTGGTAGCGACCGGAGCGGTGGCCGGCACTGACGATGGGTCACAAAAGCGCCGTCTGGTTGTCGCCGGGTTTGCTGCGGTGCTGGTTCTGCTCACCGTCGGTCTGATAAAGCCGGCATCGCCGGATATTTCGGATTTTCCGGAATTCGTTATGCCGCAGCAAGCCGGGAACTGGTCCCGTATGGAAAATGCCGTCATGTTGGGGAGTTCGCGCCGGACTGCTCACCAGAAATCGGCGTGGGCGATGCAGGCAGACCAGTTGCCGGTCTATGCTGAAGTCTCCATATATTTTAACCGCGTGAAGGGTGGTGACCTGACCGCCAGCGCCAATAGCGTCTATGCCGAACGCTTGTGGCAGGTGGTTGGCATGGAGACGGTGTCGGGGCCGTCGGGAAGTCTGCCGGCCAGAAAGCTCCGGGGTGTTGCCAATGCGGAGATTTTGCTGGTGCACTTTTTTGTGATTGATGGCGAAATCAGTAGTCGCCGGATCCCGGCCTTGCTGGAGCGGGCGCGGCTGGCACTTGTGGACGACGACGGAATTTCCTACGGGATAACCCTGTTCACAGCCGTCAACGATGATGAGGCGGCAGCCCGGTCAAGACTGGAGACGGCAATCACCGAAAGCCTGCCGGAGCTGATTGCCGGCATTGAATCGGGGGAACCGCGCAAATGAACGCCGAGCGCCCGATTACCGTAACTCACATTATCTACAAATTCGCGGTTGGTGGACTGGAGAACGGGTTGGTGAACCTGATCAATCATCTGCCTGACCATTACCGCCATCGGATTATCTCGCTGACCGACATTGATGAAGAGTTCGCCGGCCGGCTGACCCGGAGCGTCGAACTCCATAGCCTTGAAAAGGGGCCGGGGTCGACCTGGAAAATCTTTCCGGCGCTGTCCCGACTGCTCAGAAACCAGCAGCCGGATATTGTGCATACGCGGAATCTCGCGACGATTGAATGCCTGCCCATGGCTGCCCTGGCCGGGGTTTCTCTGCGGGTCCATGGCGAACATGGCCGGGATTACGAAGATCGGGATGGCCTCAATGGCAAGAACCTGTTGACCCGTAAACTGACGTTACCCTTTGCCCACAGAATTATCAGCCTGTCCCGGGCACAGCAGGACTATCTGGTGGATTATGTGGGCGTCAAGCCTGATCGGATCACCCAGATTTACAATGGTGTGGACACCACAAAGTTTACGCCGGGCACGGAGCCCCGGGACGCGTCAGGCGCCGAGCGAACGATCACGCTGGGTACCGTCGGTCGTATGGACCTGGTCAAGGATCAACCGGCACTTTGCCGGGCGTTTATTGCCCTTGCCGGACAATTTCAGGAACAGGATTTACGGCTGCTACTGGTGGGAGACGGGCAAAACTATGCGCTATGTCAGCAGTTGCTCAGCGACGCCGGCGTGCTGGATCGGGTTACCTTGACCGGTAGCCGGCCGGACGTCGAATATTGGCTCAGGCAAATCGATATTTTCGTATTGCCGTCACTGGCTGAAGGCATTTCCAATACCATCCTCGAAGCCATGGCATCGGGATTGCCGGTGGTGGCGACGGACGTAGGCGGCAATGCCGAACTGGTGGCAGATACCGAAACCGGGTTTATTGTACCTCCGTCCGATCCGTCGGCATTGGCGGCGGCGATTGGCCGGTATCTGAATGAGCCCGGACTGCGGCAGGCACATGGTCGGGCGGCGCTTGACCGGGTGCGCCAATTATTTGCGCTTGGCCGTATGGTCGAAACCTACGACAATCTTTACCAGAGTCTCCTCATCAAGCGGAGGGCTGCATGACATGTGTGGGATAGCCGGAATCTTCAGGCCGGGTAAGGCGCCCGTCGATCAGGATTTGCTCGCCAGAATGACCCATCGACTCGAGCACCGGGGGCCGGACGGCTCGGGGTTTTTCCACCGGCCCGGGATCGGTCTTGGGCATCGCCGCCTGTCCATCATCGACATCGAAGGGGGCGCTCAGCCGCTGGTGAGTGATAACGGCACGGTCTGCCTCACCTACAATGGCGAAGTCTATAATTTCCGGGAATTACGCGCCGAGCTGGAAAAACAGGGCGCACGTTTTCATACCCGCTGTGATACCGAGGTCATCCTCAATGCCTATCTGGTCTGGGGAGAGGACTGCGTATCCAGACTGAGGGGCATGTTCGCTTTCGCAATTTGGGATGAATCAAAACAGCAACTGTTTCTGGCCCGGGATCGCCTCGGTATCAAGCCGCTGTTTTACTCCAGACTTGGCAACGGAGACTTTATCTTTGGTTCTGAGCTCAAGGCACTCACCGAACACCCGCAATTTGACCGGACCCGTGACCCCCAGGCCATCGAAGACTACTTCGCCTACAGCTATATCCCGGAACCCAAGACCGTTTACCGGAATACCTGGAAACTCAAGCCCGGCCATTGTCTGACGGTGTCTGCAGACGATATTCGCAGCCGTGCCTACTGGCAACTGGAATTCCGGCCCCAGTCTTTTGGCGACGAGCAGGAGTTGCAGGAATCCCTGATTGAGCGCCTGGATGAGGCGGTCGAGATGAGAATGATCGCCGATGTGCCCCTCGGTGCTTTTCTTTCTGGTGGTGTCGACTCCAGTGCCGTGGTGGCCATGATGAGCCAGCACAGTGACAAGCCGGTGACCACCTGCTCGATCGCGTTTGATCGCAAGGATTTTGACGAGTCGGATTATGCGCGTCGGGTTGCGGATCAGTACCACACCGATCACCATCAGGGGCAGGTTGCGTCCGATGATTTTTCACTGATTGACAAGCTCAGCGATATTTATGACGAACCCTATGCCGACAGTTCGGCACTACCCACTTACCGGGTGTGTGAGCTGGCGAGAAAGAGTGTCACCGTGGCCTTGTCAGGCGATGGCGGTGACGAGAATTTTGCCGGCTATCGTCGTTACAAATGGCAAAACATAGAAGACCGCGCCAGATCCTGGTTGCCGCTTTCGATCCGTCAGCCGGTGTTCGGTTCGCTGGGCAGGATGTATCCGAAACTTGACTGGGCTCCACGCATGTTCCGCGCCAAATCGACCTTCCAGAGCCTCGCCAAGGACAGTGTCGCCGGCTATTTTCACAGTGTCAGTATTCTTCAT
>JASBTO010000123.1 GCA_030148365.1 Kangiellaceae bacterium | reverse complement strand
AGTTGGGCATTTTTTCGGAGAAAGAAGTTTCAAATACGACATCGTCCTGCCGGACTCGGGGATCCCGCCCCTGGACCCGGTGATTATTATCAACGGCATTCACATGCACCGATTCGTACCGGCGTTGGGCGGCTTCGCCCTGGGCATGGCGGCAGGCTTCGGCCTCTACGATCTGATGATTCGTCAAAATCTGTACAAACGCCTGAAAAAGCTCCACAAATAAGCGGCAGACAATAATCTATCCTTACAGTTTGACGCCGCCGGGGCGGCGTTTTGTATCTCAATGGATGATATAATCCTCCCATGTTTCCGTTTGTAAGTTGAAATTGATCAACCGATGAGCCGTTTCTGCTTCAGACCCGACAGCTTCAGGATCCTCTTGCCGACTTTCGGGGAGAGCGTCTGAAATGACTGTGAAAAGAGATCCCTGGTCGGCTTTTCTGCGGGAACTGACCAAACGCAAGGTTGTGCAGGTCGGCCTCGCCTATGGCGGGATATCCTGGCTGCTAATCCAGGTCGCCGACACCATGGTCGATGCCTTCGACGCGCCGACCTGGATTCTGAAACTGCTGTTCGTTCTTATTTTTCTCGGCTTCCCCGTAACCCTGGTACTCACCTGGATTTTTGACCTCCGTCCCTCCGGAATTTCGGTTACCTCGGACGAGGAAGATCTTTCCGCCGAAGCTGACAGTTTCCGCCAACCCAGGGATGCGGCGGTTCTTTGCGTCGACATTGTCGGCTATATGACATTGAAAAAACGTCATGAAGGTGAAGCGGAAAACCTCGTGCATTTTTGTAATGCGACCGTCAAACCCATCATGAAGGCCAACGCCGGGGTCCTGATCCGGTCGCTGGGGGACAGCATCGTCTGTGCTTTTTCAGACGAGTTGAGCGCCCTCAATTGCGCCCTGGCGATCCAGCGTAAATTCAAGGACTCCGATACGCTCAGTCTGCGTGCCTCATTGGCTTTCGGAAATTGTGTCCGGGACAACGAGCATCTGGCCGGAGAAGCCATTAACGAGTCGTTCCGGGTTGAGCCGATTGCGGCGCCTGGCGGTATCGTGGTCACCGACCGGTTCTGGCACCGACTCGCCGAGCGTCCCGAACTCCAGGCCACGGCTGATCAATTGCACGCTGTGGCGTCGGCGACCAGCCACGAAGCCTGTTATGTTATTCCCCCGGACGAAATCGACAATCTGTCCGGCATCGAGTCGATCCTGCCCTCGGGTCCAACGGAAAAAGCCCATTTTCAATTGCCGGTTTGGGGCAAGGCCATCCTCGGTCTCTCCATGCTCGTCTTTCTCGGTTCCGGCTACTACCTGTACAAAGACAAGTTCGCCGAACTGGTGGCGTTTGAAACCATCCCTTCCCTTGCCATCATCCCCTTTGCAAACCTTACGGGTGACACCGGACTCGAATACCTTTCCGACGGATTGACTGATGAACTGATCAACCTGATCGGTCGCATCCGCGGGTTACGGGTGACCTCCCGGACCACCGCGTTTTCCTTCAAGGGCAAACCGGTTGATGCTGACGATATTGGCTCCCGTCTTGGCGTGGACTACTTTCTGGAGGGCAGCGTCAAGAAAAACCGGGATCGCATCCGGGTTGCCGTCCAGCTCTTCGATACCGACTCGGGCCGCGCCCTGTGGGGGCACGCCTATGATTTATCTCTCGAGGAATTTTTCAACACCCGCAAGGACATCGCCCTGAAAACCTTGTCGCAACTGGATATTCCGGTTGACGAAGTAGCCCGCACCCTGGTGTACGATGTGCCCACCCAGAACGAGTCAGCAATGGCGAGTTACCTCCAGGGACAGGAAATCCTGCACAAACCGAAGTCCTTCGAACGCCTGACCCTTGCCGAGCAATATTTCAAGGCTTCGCTGGATATGGATCCCAATTTCGCGGAAGCCGCCGCCGGCCTGTGCCAGACGCTGTTGATCCGCTATCAGGTCAGCTACTCTGAAACCGATTTCCGGAGTGCCGAAAACCGTTGCCAACAGGTCGAGTCCCGCGCCTCCAATGCCGTAGATGTGCAACTCTCTCTCGCAGAATTCTATCTTGAAACCGGCGAGCAAAAGAAAACCAAATCCTACCTGGAGCGCGTATTCGAGCAGGACCAATACAATGCCCGCGCCCATATGCTCGAAGCGGATTTGCTCGCCAAACAGCAAAAGTTCGCCCAGGCCAAAGAGCATTACCGGGCAGCGGCCTCCCTGGATCCCGGCAACTGGGAAGCCTACTATCGTCTCGGTCGCTTCAATCTGTTGCGCGCCAATTATCATGAGGCCGTTGCCGCATTCCGGAAGGCCACCTTGCTCGAGCCGGACTCTGCGACTCCCTACGCCAACCTCGGCGCCTCCTACCTGTTCCTCTACGACTTTGACAATGCTGCCGAGGCCTTTGAAAAGGCCAACGCCATCGAACCGACCCGCGGCGCCTTGTCCAACGGCGGGGTCATCCATTACTACCTGGGCAATTTCGAAAAGGCGGTAGCGTTGTACCGCAAGGCGCTGGAGCTGACGCCGGACGACTACCGTATCTGGGGCAACCTGGCGGATGCTTTCTACCAGATGCCCGGCTTCCGGCAGGAGGCCGCTTCGGCTTACCTGAAAGCCCTGTCGCTTTGCGAGACCGCCCATGCCATTCATCAGGATGACTTTACGATCCTGGCGACCATGGCCTGGTTCAAGGCGCGGATAGGCCGGTTCGATGAAGCCAGGAATGACATCCAGGCCGCCCTCGCCGGTGCCGACAAGGATCCCGACATCTACTTCGTCGCCGGACTGATTGCGGCCGAACAGGGTCTGCGCGACGAAGCTATCAGCTATCTGCAGGCATCTCTCGACAAGGGCTACGCCAGCGAACTGATCCTGGCCAATCCGGAAATCGCAGCGGACATCAAATCCTCCCTGAGCGCACCGGGGATTTGAAACTCCCGTTTTTGGCAAGAGCAAACCCGGACTCTCCGCTTGCACGCCATGTCCAAGATTTTCCACCGCTTCGACTTTTCATTTCAGTAGTCGATATCCCCCATGAAAAATCTCACAATAAGAAACCACCCAGTCAGGAATTCGTCAGTTCTTTTTACAATTTCCCGCCTGCCTCTTTGCCGGATCGACATAATAACTTGAAATTCTTAACAAAATATCTCCGGCGCGATTTTTGCAAGTAATTTACTGTCTTACAGGTCACTCGCCGACCCTGCTCGACAAGTGACAATGGAACCCGTGATGTAACAAGGAGCGTCACATGAAAGTTTTCCGAAACCTATTGGTATTTCTCCTCACCAGCATGGCTGCCGGCAGCGTCTTCGCGCTGTCCGTGACTCCCAGCGATGATGCCGACCTGCTGGCCAGCACTATTTCCGGCGATGGCGGCGGTATCGTCATCACCGGCGCCAACCTGATTGGCGCGTCCGGCTCCGCCGGCACTTTCAGCGACGGTATGTCGTCTGGCATCGGCATGGAAGCCGGCATTATCCTCACATCCGGCTCAGTCACATCTGCGGTTGGCCCGAACACTTCGGACAGCACGACGACCAGCTGGGGCACCGCCGGCGATGCCGACCTGGATACGCTGGGCGCGGGTAGCACCCAGGATGCCACCATTCTGGAGATAGATTTCACCTCTGACGGCAGCGATCTTTTCTTCAACTTCGTGTTCGCGTCGGAAGAGTACAACGAGTTTGTCGATTCAATGTTCAACGATGTGTTCGGCTTTTTTCTCGATGGCGTCAATGTCGCCCTGATCCCCGGCACCATGACCCCGGTGGCCATCAACAACCTCAACTGCGGCAACCCCTTCGGCTCCGCCGATGATTTTTGCGATCTGTTTAACAACAATGATCTGAACGATGGCGGACCTTTCTTTGATATCGAGTACGACGGCTTTACCGATGTGCTGACCGTCGCGGTCATAGGTCTCGCCGCCGGCGATCATCAGATTCGTCTGGCGATAGGCGATGTTGGCGACGGGTCCTGGGACTCCGCAGTCTTCATTGAGGCCGGGTCCTTCGATGACGCGCCTCCCGGACCGGGTCCCGGTGACCTTCCGGAGCCCTCCACGCTGGCGCTTCTGGCTATCGCCCTGTTGAGTCTCGGCCTCGCCAGACCGGGACGGAGACGCTGATCCGGAAGCTTTAATATCCACTTACAAACCAGGCCCCGAACGGGGCCTGTTTTTTTGTAGCTTCCGGCAAACGCCGCTACAATCCCGGACACAGATTGTCAGACAGGCGAAAACCATGACCCTACGCAACATCCTTCCCGTGTTTGCCCTGGCCCTCGGCGCCACAAATGCACTTGCGGAACCGGCCGCAGATCCCTTCCTCTGGCTTGAAGAGGTCGAAGGTGCCAAAGCGCTCGAGTGGGTAGAAGCCCACAACAAGATTTCAACCAACAAGCTTGAGGCCCACTCCGCCTTCCAGGAAATCTATGAAAAAAACCTGGAAATCTATAACTCCAAGGAACGTATCCCCGGCGTCAGCCAGATGGGTGACTATCTTTACAATTTCTGGCGCGACGATACCCATGTTCGCGGTATCTGGCGGCGCACCAGCCTGAGCGAGTACAAAAAGACAGAACCGGACTGGGAAACCATTCTGGATCTCGATGAACTCGCCCGTCAGGAAGACGAGAACTGGGTCTATAAGGGCGTCGATTGCCTGTATCCGGACTACCGCCGCTGCTTCTTCCGGCTGTCCCGGGGCGGCGCCGATGCCACGGTTGTGCGGGAATTCGATATTGAAGACAAGGCCTTCGTCAAGGACGGATTCTATCTGCCGGAAGCCAAAAACTACCTGGCCTGGATTGACGAGGACACAGTCTTTGTCGGGACCGATTTCGGCGAAGGCTCCCTGACCGACTCCGGCTACCCGAAGATCGTCAAGCAATGGCAACGTGGGACCCCGCTCGACAAAGCCACCACTGTATTTGAAGGTGAGGACAGCGATGTTTACAACTACGGGTATACCATCAACCGCGATGGCAAGAAGTACCGCATAGTCGGCCAGGCCGATTCATTTTTCACGTCCAGCATCTTCTGGCAAAAGGATGGCGGACTGACTCCGCTGCCGATCCCGAAGGATGCCGATCTGATTTCCATCCTGCACGGGCAGGCCCTGGTCCAGTTGAAAAGCGACTGGCAATTGGGGGATAAAACCTTTCCTCAGGGCGCGCTGATCGCGGCACCGGTTGAATCCCTGACCGGCAAGCAGCCAAACTTCCGGATCCTGATGGTGCCCGACGCCAAGAGCTCGATAGAGCGCGTCCACACGACCCAAGACCATGTTCTGGTCAACACTCTTAACAACGTCAGCAGCGAGTTGCTGCAATTCAGTTACCGCGAAGGCCGCTGGCAGCAATCAGCGATCGCCTTGCCGAAACTGGGTTCCCTCTCGGTGTCCGGCACCAGCGATTCCAGTAACAACTTTTTCGTCAGCTATGAAAACTTTCTGACCCCCGATTCCCTGTACCGGGTGTCCGGTGATGGCAAGAAAATCGAAAAACTGAAAAGCCTGCCCGAGTTTTTTGACGGCGACAAATTTTCCGCCAAACAACATTTCGCCACCTCGAAGGACGGCACCCGAATCCCCTACTACCAGGTCATGTCGAAGGGCATGAAACACGACAGCAGCAACCCGACCCTGCTGTATGGTTACGGTGGCTTTGAGGTGTCCCGCACTCCCAACTACTCCGCGACCACCGGCACGGCCTGGCTGGAACAGGGCGGTGTCTATGTGGTGGCCAATATCCGGGGCGGTGGCGAGTTCGGACCGGCCTGGCACCAGGCTGCCCTCAAGCAAAATCGCCACAAGGCCTTTGAAGACTTTATCGCCGTGGCTGAAGAACTGATTGCCCGCAAAGTGACCAGCCCGGAACATCTGGGTATCTATGGCGGCAGCAACGGCGGCTTGCTGGTCGGCAGCGTGTTTGTCATGCGACCCGATCTCTTCAATGCCGTAGTGTGCGCGGTGCCCTTGCTGGATATGCAGCGTTTCAACAAACTGCTCGCCGGCGCCAGCTGGATGGCGGAATACGGTGATCCGGACAAACCTGAGGATTGGGAGTATATCCGTGGTTACTCGCCCTATCACAACGTCAGCAAGGATGCCGACTATCCGCTGGTATTTTTCAAAACCTCGACCCGGGATGATCGGGTGCACCCGGGCCACGCCCGGAAAATGGTCGCCAAGATGGAGGCCCAGGGGCACGAGGTGCTCTACTATGAGAATACCGAGGGTGGTCACGCCGGTGCGGCCAACAATATCCAGACCGCTTACAGTAACGCTCTGACCTATACCTACCTGCTGGATCGGCTCAAGTAAGGGCCGGCCGCCAGGAATAACCGTTATTCCGGTTATTCTATCCATAAAAAAAGCCCGGAATTACCCGGGCTTTTTTTGTACCAGTCCAGGATCAACCTGCGAGATTTTTCGCGGCGAAATCCCAGTTAACCAGCGACCAGAAATGCTTCAGGTATTCCGGGCGGGCATTGCGGTAGTCAATGTAATAGGCGTGCTCCCAGACATCCACGGTCAGCAAGGGCGTAACACTCTTGTCTGTCAGCGGCGTTTCGGCATTGCTGGTGTTGACGATATCGACGCTGCCGTCGGATTTTTTCACCAGCCAGGTCCAGCCGGAACCGAAGTTGCCGGTGGCGGACGACGTAAATTTGTCCTTGAAGTCAGCGAAGGATCCGAAGGCCTTGTTGATGGCGTCCGCCAGATCGCCGGACGGCTCGCCGCCGCCCTGGGGGCTCAGGGAATGCCAGTAAAAAGTATGGTTCCAGACTTGCGCGGCGTTGTTGAAAATGCCGCCGGAGGAATTACGGATAATGTCTTCCAGTGACTTGCCCTCATGCTCTGAGCCGTCAATCATCTTGTTCAGATTGGTGACGTAAGCCTGATGG
The DNA here is from genome assembly GCA_030148365.1 of Kangiellaceae bacterium. Taxonomy (GTDB): domain Bacteria; phylum Pseudomonadota; class Gammaproteobacteria; order Enterobacterales; family Kangiellaceae; genus JASBTO01. Next base: position 811 of record JASBTO010000123.1, on the reverse strand, counting down.
TGCTTTCCGTAGTGATAGTTCAGGGTTTCTTCCGAGATATGAGGCGCCAGGGCGTCACGGGCGTAGGGCAATGCGGGTAATTCGAATGCCATGAAACTAGTCTCCTGTGTTCCTGCGAATGATGGGTTATTAGCGCCGCATATTTTAGCAGATGCCCTCCCCGGAAGTAACTGCAATGACCACCTCCGGAGCCGATAACAACCCGCCAGACCTCCAAGGTGGGCTGCGAGATTGTCATTGCCCGGACTTTTTCCGTTAACCGGCGCGCTCTGATTTTGCTATGATAGTTCCCACAGCGGAGCCATTGCCGGTCCGCTTGTCCAATCCCGCTACGGGCATCAAGGGAAATGTAGCGGGTCTCGTCAAGGGAGTGATCCGTGAGCCAGCCAGCTATCAGGACTCGCCAAATCGTCGACTGGTCTGCCGCCTTCTGGGCCGGCCTCGTCGCAGGCAGCGTGTTTTTGCTGTCCAGTGTGTTCATTCTGCCCCATGTTGTCGGCGGCAACGCCTGGATGATCCTGCGCATGTTCGCGTCGGTGCTGCTCGGTGAAGATATCCTCGCGCCACCGGCCACGTTTGATCTCAGTGCCTTCTTCGCCGGCGTGGGTCTGCATCTGGTGTTGTCTGTTTTGCTGGCCCTGCTGCTCGCACTGGTTATTCATCGCTGGGGGCTACTGGTCGGTTTTGTCGGCGGCGCTTTGTTCGGTCTGGCCGTCTATGCCATCCACATGTACACCCTGACCCTGTGGTTCCCCTGGTTCTATATTCTTGAAGGCATGCCCTTTGCCATCCTGCACATGATCTTCGGCGC
>JASBTO010000120.1 GCA_030148365.1 Kangiellaceae bacterium | reverse complement strand
AGCCCCGGAAAAATGGCTCCATGCGCGTACTTGGCATCGAAACCTCCTGTGACGAGACCGGCGTCGCCATTTATGACGACGAAGCCGGCATTATAGCCGATGCGCTATACAGCCAGATAGACCTGCATGCCGACTACGGCGGCGTGGTGCCGGAACTGGCCTCCCGCGACCATATTCGCAAGACTTTACCGCTGGTGCGGCAAGTGCTTGAAGAGGCCGGCTGCAAGGGTGAAGAGCTGGACGGCGTTGCCTATACCGCGGGCCCCGGCCTGATCGGCGCCCTGTTGGTCGGGGCCGGGATTGCCCGGGCCATGGCCTTTGCCTGGGGCAAGCCCGCGATTGGTGTACACCATATGGAAGGCCATCTGCTGGCCCCGATGCTGGAAACCCGCGCCCCGGAATTCCCCTTTGTCGCGTTGCTGGTTTCCGGTGGCCATACCCTGCTGGTGGACGTCAAGGCGCTCGGCGACTACGAGATCCTCGGCGAGTCCATTGATGATGCCGCCGGGGAAGCCTTCGACAAGACCGGCAAGATCATGGGCCTCGGGTATCCGGGCGGGCCGGCGCTTGCCAGACTCGCCGAGCAGGGCCGGCCCGACAGTCACCGCTTTCCCCGGCCCATGACCGACAGGCCCGGCCTCGATTTCAGTTTCAGCGGTCTCAAGACTTTTGCTGCCAACACCCTTAACAAGTCCGATCGGAGTCCGCAAAGCCTGGCCGATATCGCCCGGGCCTTTCAGGACGCAGTCGTGGATACCCTGTTGATCAAGTGCCGCCGGGCGCTGGAGCAGACGGGGCGACGGCAACTGGTGGTCGCCGGCGGCGTCAGTGCCAATCTCGCCTTGCGGGAAGGTCTCGGCAAGTTGCTGGAAAAAAGAGGCGGGGAGGTGTTCTTCCCGCGCCATGAATTTTGCACCGATAACGGCGCCATGATCGCCTATGCCGGGTATTGCCGTCTGAAAATGGGGGCCGAGGTCGATCAGGCCGTCCGGGTAAGACCCCGCTGGCCCTTGTCGGAGTTGACTGCCGCCGGTTCCTGAGACGGGTACGCCCGGCGTCAGGGCCCCAGTCGGCGTTCCTGACCCGTCCATAAAGCCAGAATGTTGCCGTGATGCCGGTACAGCAGCAAAAGGCTGGTCAGCGCCATGGGCAGCAGGTAGGCCGGCTCGACGAAAATGGTCAACAGCGCCACCAGCAATACCGACATCAGGGATGCCAGAGAGGCATAACGGGTGAGCAAGGCCGTCAGTAGCCAGGTGACGAGCGCCAGAAAACACAGAATGGGCGCCAGCCCTGCCAGCATACCGAAGAAAGTGGCAATGCCCTTGCCGCCGTGAAAGCGGAAAAAAACCGGAAACAGATGCCCGAGCACCGCAGCAAACCCGACAAACCCCAACGCCATACCGGAGACTCCGAGGCCCACACCGATCAGGATCGGGATCAGGCCTTTGAGCATGTCTCCCGCCAGCGTCATGATCGCGGCGCGGCGACCGCCGAGGCGCAGCACATTGGTGGCGCCGGGATTGCCTGAGCCGTGCGTGCGGGGATCCGGCAGGAACAGCATCCGGCACACCAGGATCGCGGAAGACACGGAGCCCGCGAGATAGGCCAGTACCAGGCACAGGATCAGAATCAAGTCAGTCGTCGCTGTTGGCGTTCAGGGAAAACCACATAACTAACCCAAGCGCGCCCGGATCGCAAACCCGCGGGGGCAAAGATTGCGAATTCGCCGCCGGCGCGTCAAACTGTGGCTCACTCATTTCCGTATACTTTCTTTTCCATGGATATTGTTTACATCAGCGATCTTAAAATAGACACGGTGATCGGAATTTACGACTGGGAACGGCAAATTCGCCAGACCGTCAGTATCGATCTGGACATGGCCACCGACATAGCCGCGCCGGCCGCCGAGGACGATATCGCCAAAGCCCTCGACTACAAGGCGGTATCAAAACGGTTGATCCAGTTTGTCGGCGAGTCCGACTTCCAACTCGTGGAAACTCTCGCCGAACGGATCGCGGCCATTGTCCGGGAAGAGTTCGGCGTACCCTGGTTGCGGCTGAAAGTGTCCAAGCCGGGTGCGGTGCGGGGCAGCCGCGATGTCGGTGTCATTATCGAACGGGGTGACAAGGCAGCCTGATGGCGCAGATCTATATCAGCATCGGCAGCAATATCGATCGCGAACGTCACGTGCGCCTCGGGCTTGATGAGCTACATCGCCGCTTTGGCCCTTTGACGGTCTCCAGGGTTTTTGAAAGCGAGGCGGTCGGATTCGATGGTGACGATTTCTACAATCTGGTGGTGGGCGTGGAAACCGGACGCAATGTCGAAGAGGTCGTCGCGGAACTCAAGGCGATTGAAGCTCACGCCGGGCGGGATCCGCGCAGCAAAGGGTTTTCGTCACGCACCCTGGATCTGGACCTGCTGAGCTACGACGATCTGATCTGCGAGGCGCCCGTCGATCTGCCGCGCCCGGAAATTCTGAAAAACGCCTTTGTACTCTGGCCCCTTTCCGACATCGCTCCTGATCACATCCATCCCCTCGCCGGACAGACCTATCGAGAGTTATGGCGCGGCTTCGATCAAAATTCGCAGGCCCTCGAGCCGATCGTATTTGACTGGCAAGCGCCGGAGCGATCTTCTTGAAGCTGGCACTGGAAGGGCAAACTGCACTCGTAACCGGCGGCGCCGTGCGCCTGGGCCGGGGCATGTCGCTGGAACTGGCGCGCCTCGGCAGTGACATCATCATTCATTACCACGACTCCAAAGCTGCGGCACAAAGCCTTGCCGAAGAAATACAACTCATGGGGCGGCAGGCCTGGTTGATGCCCGCCGATCTGCGAGACCCGGTCGCCGCAGCCAGGTTGGTGGACGAGGCCTGCGATCATTGCGGCAAGCTCGATATTCTGGTGAACAGCGCGGCTATTTTTCCCGACGACGACAGCCTCGAGGCGCGCGCCACCGACCAGTGGGAACCGATTATGAACCTGAACTTGCGGGCGCCACTGATCCTGTCGCGGGAATTTGCCCGGCAAGTTGCCGGCGACAGTGGCCAGATCGTCAATATTCTTGATGCGCGCACCGGCAATGCCGACAGTGATCATCTGGTCTACCGGCTGGCGAAATCCGGTCTCGCCCAACTCACGAAAATGCTCGCCAAAGAGCTGGCTCCGGACATCCGCGTTAATGGTCTGGCCCTCGGCGCCATATTGCCGCCTCAGGATGCCGCCGATGATCATATGACCCGCCTGTCCCGGACCATTCCCCTCGGTCGTACCGGCGAACCGGGCGACGTGGCCCAGGCCATTGCCTGGTTGGTGCAACAGGATTTCGTCACCGGCGCCATCATTCCCATCGACGGAGGCGAGTTCCTCTGAGTCGCGAAAGACCCGCATTCCTGCGCACCGGGCCGGCCTTTGCACAATGGCTCGCCGATACTGCCGAACGCATGAAATTGCCCCGGCCGGATCGGGACGCCAGTGCTGTCGGCTATCGACTGGCCTGCGAACTGGCCGACGTGATTGCCGAGAAAGGCGGGGCTGTCGACTTTGCCACTTTCATGGAGCAGGCGCTCTATCGGCCCGGGCTGGGTTATTACAGCGCCGGCAGCGTCAAACTGGGCGCATCCGGTGACTTTGTCACCGCGCCGGAGCTGACGCCCTTTTTTGCCCGCACCCTTGCGAAGCAGTTTGCGCCGGTTCTGCAGGCAACCGGGGGCGATGTATTGGAGCTTGGACCGGGCTCGGGCCAGTTGGCACTGGATCTGTTGCGGGCCCTGGAACAGGACCAGGCGCTGCCCCGCCACTATTATCTCCTCGAGGTCTCGGCCGACCTGAAAAGTCGCCAGCAGGAATTGCTGAACCGGCATCTGCCCCATCTTGCCGATCGCATGGTCTGGCTGGACGCATTGCCGGAAACCGGTTTTGACGGCGTGATCCTGGCCAACGAGGTCATTGATGCGCTGCCGGTTGACCGGTTTCGCTGGCGCGGCGACGGCTTTGATTTGGGCCAGGTCCGGGTCACCGATGGGGGCTTTGTCCCGGACTGGCAGTCGACCGACAAGCTGCCGGAAGCCTTGCAGGCACTGGCGAAAAATCTGCAATGGCAGCCGGGTTTCGAGTCGGAATACTGCTCGCTGCTGGCCCCCTGGATGCAGAGTCTGGCGGGCTTGCTGTCCCGGGGACTGCTCCTGTTTATCGACTACGGATTTCCCGAGCGGGAATTCTATGCGGCGACCCGCAATACCGGTACGCTCATGTGCCACTACCGCCATCACAGCCATGGCGACGCGCTGATCCTGCCGGGTTTGCAGGACATTACCGCCCATGTGAATTTCACCGAGCTGGCGCGGATCGGCAGCGACACCGGACTGCACCTGGCGGGTTATACCGATCAGGCGAGCTTTCTGTGCAATTGCGGCCTGCTGGATCTGGTCACAGAAGAGAGCGCCTCTGGTACACTTTCGCCCCTGGAAGCCAGCGTGCAAATCAAGCCTCTGTTGATGCCCGGCGAGATGGGCGAACTCTTCAAGGTGATGGCCCTGACCCGGGATCTGGATCTGCCGCTGGCGGGCTTTGCTGATAACAACAAGAGCGAGACCTTGTGAGCCGACGAGAACTTTTTATTCCTGCCGCCCTGTTACTCCTGTGGTGCACGGACCTTCAGGCCTCCACGCAACCGCTGGCGTGGTACTGGCCGGTAATCGGCGCGGTCATTGTGGCCTGCGTCGTGGCCTGGTTGCTGGTGCGGCGCAGCGAGATGCTCGAAGGCCGCGCCGCGAAAATTATCGGTTTCGGCGCCTGGTTCTGGTTCCTGATATTTATCCAGGCAATCGTCTATGCCCTGATCCACCAGTTCACCAACTGATGCCGCAACGCGCACAATAACAAGGCGAAAATACCGGAATGAAAGCTGAAATCCCGAATCTGCTGATCCAGGCCCCCGCCACCATGGACTGGTTGCAAGCCGTGTGGCTGGCACTGATCCAGGGCCTTACCGAATTCCTGCCCGTGTCCAGCTCCGCACACCTGATCCTGGCGTCGAAATTGCTCGGCCTGAAAGATCAGGGGCTCGCTTTTGACGTCGCGGTCCATCTGGGCACCCTGATCGCGGTCCTGGCATTCTTCCGTAAAGAAGTCACCGCCATGGCCACGGATTTCTTCGCCTCGGTGTTCAAGGGCAGACATACCCGGGACTCCCGTCTGGCGTGGATGGTGCTCTGGGCAACGGTCCCGGTCGGATTGCTGGGTCTCGCTTTCGCCCTGCTCGATATCGTGGAACTTTATTTACGGGAAACCTGGGTGATCGCAACGACAACCATCGGCTTCGGATTGCTGCTCGGCGTCGCCGACAAGTACGGCAGCGATCAGCGGGACGAATATCAACTCACCTGGCGGGACGTACTGTTTATCGGCCTGGCCCAGGCGCTGGCGTTGATCCCGGGCACCTCACGATCCGGTATCACCATGACCGCCGCCTTGCTGCTCGGCCTGAACCGGACCGCCTCCGCCCGCTTCTCTTTCCTGTTGTCGATCCCGGCCATCCTGTTGCCCGGCGCCCTGCAAAGCGTCAAGCTCGCCACCGGCGAGGCGGCTGTCGACTGGAGCGCCATGGCCATCGGCGTGGTCGTGGCCGCCGTGATCGCCTATTTGACCATTCACTGGTTCATGAAACTGCTCGAAAGGATCGGTTTCCAGCCCTTTGTCTGGTACCGGATGGTGCTGGGGCTGGCGCTGTTCGGTCTGGTTTTTTGGGGCTGATTGAGGGCGCAAACCCGGCACTTTACCGCGCGAGGGGCGGGTTTATCCCGGCGCAGGTCGGGAGCCAGCCCTCCGGGCTCGCACGCTGCT
>JASBTO010000111.1 GCA_030148365.1 Kangiellaceae bacterium | reverse complement strand
GGTCTAGGTTTCGTATCGCCGAATAAGCCCTTTCGGCAGCCGTTGGGGCGCGTAGTCGGGCCACGCCTGCTCCAGCCGGTATTGCTTCGGGATATTGGTCAATAAATCCTGCACACTGACCCGGTCTGAACGGGCGGTGGATTCCAGCAGGTTCCAACTGACGGGCAACGCCACGGGCAATCCGGGTTTGCTGCGGGGCGAATAAGGCGCAATGGCCGTGGCTCCCCGTTCGTTGCGCAGCCAGTCGATAAAAATCCTGCCTTTCCGTTTCGCCTTGGACATTACCGCCACATAGCGATCGGGCGCGGCGCCCGACAAATCCACCGCTATACCCTTGGCCACCGATTTGACTTCGGGCCAGCCGTGATGGCGGGTCAGGGGTACCACCACATGAATTCCCTTGCCGCCGGTCAGCAATGGATAACTGGTTAGTCCGGCGGCGTCGAGAATGCCCCTTATCTCGCGCGCTGCCGCCTTGACCATCTCGAACCCGAGGTCTTCATCGGGATCAAGGTCGAATACCATCCGGTCCGGGCGGTCAGTGCGGTCGGCACGGGCACCCCAGATATGCAACTCAACCACGCCCATCTGGGCGAGTGCGACCAGTCCGGCCTTTTTCGATATGCGAAGATAATCGGCAGTTTCGCCGCTCTTCTTTTTGATCACTACAATTCCCACCTCGTCCGGCATGGAAGCATCGTGGTTTTTCTGGAAAAAGCACTTGCCATCCGCCCCGCCCGGACACCGTAACAGGCTCATGGGCCTGTCTCCGGCCAGCATCAGGATCAAAGGCGCATGCGCGGCGAAATACCGGGCCAGTTCCAGCTTGCTGACCCCGGAACGCTGGTCCATAATCTTGCCGGGACTGCTGATGGTCACGCCCTCTACCGTGTTGCCAGGCTCCGGCTTGCGCCCCGGATTGGTGGGAGACATGGTCGGGCTTCCAGGTTTGTCGAGGCGCACGCCCTGATACCGCCCGTGGCGGATAATGCCGGCAGATGTTTGCTCCGCGAAAGTTATTTGGGCCCGGTGGTCGGGAACTACCCAGACGGCGTCGGCCTTTACTTTCGCGGGGACGCTGATAAAGGGATTAAGATCGCTCGGCTCCAGTAACTCCTTGAGTTCCTCGAGATCGGCGCCGGCAAGACCGCTGCCGACACGTCCCCGGTAGACCAAGCCGTCCTCGCTGGCTTCTCCGACCAGTAACGAGGAAAAGGGCCGGCCGCGCTTCGAAGAGGGCCGGTACCCGCCGATAACAAAATCATCGGTGTTAACGCATTTTGATTTGGTCCAGTCAGCACTCCGGCCCGACCGATAGCGGGCATCACGTCGTTTGGAGATGATACCTTCCAGATTTAACCGGCAGGCATTTTCCGCGACTATCTCACCATTGCCGATGATGAATTCGGAGATCTGCACCGGGCCCGAAGGATTTAACACCCTGGCAAGCCCGGCTTTGCGCGTGTCCTGTGATTCCGACCGCAGATCCTCGCCCGCCGCGAACAGGCAGTCGAAAGCGACAAAGCGGATATGGTTTTTTTGGCCCTTCAACGCCGCCTGCAAGGCTGAAAAGTCACTCTCGCCGTGCTTGTCGAAAACCACCGCTTCACCATCAACAACGGACAAAACCTCGAGCTGGCCCGACAAGGCGTCCACCAGCGCCGTGAATTTGTCCGTCCAGTCCAGCCCGCTTCGCGAAAAGATCCGGGTGCCGGCCCCGTCCTTGATCACCTGAATGCGGTAGCCGTCGTACTTGACCTCGTGCATCCAGTCTTCGCCTTCCGGCGGGCTGTCTACAGGCGTAGCGAGTTGAGGCTTGATAAACCGGAGGCGTCTGGATTTTTGCGGGGCCCCTCCAGCGCCGCGCAAATCCTCGACTTTTGCCGCCGTCAGAACGCTGGTCTGATAGCGTTCCGTCAGTGGCATGCCGGTATCGACAAAGTCATCCTTGTCCTTGATCAACAGCCAGTTTTCCCGCTTCTCCTTTTTCTTTGCCTTCATGCGGACCAGCGCAAACTTGCCCTTCAGCCGCTCGCCCTTGAGCTGAAACTTGAGGGAGCCCTTCGCAAGACCTGCATCGACATCTCCGACAGGTTCCCAATTGCCCATATCCCAGACAATCATCGCACCCGCGCCATAGCCCTTCGGGATCAGCCCCTCGAAATCCAGATACTTCACCGGGTGATCTTCGGTCCGGACCGCGAGGCGTTTGTCCGCCGGATTGAGGCTTGGTCCTTTGGTAACGGCCCACGAGAGCAGCACGCCCTTGTGTTCAAGGCGCAGATCATAGTGGAGGCGGGTCGCAGAATGTTTCTGCATGACAAAGCGGCGCTGGTTGCCCTTTCCGACTTCGCCGAGTGGTTCGGGTGTCTGTGAAAAGTCCCGCTTCTTGTTGTAGTCCTGCAGAGGCTTTTTGCCTTTCGCCGGCATGGCATTCAGCCCGTTTTGCGGCC
>JASBTO010000104.1 GCA_030148365.1 Kangiellaceae bacterium | reverse complement strand
TCCCGGATGATACGATTTATTTGATTTTTGCTTTTGAAACTTACAGGGGAACACTATGTCATCTCGTAAACAACTCGCTAATGCCATACGTGCATTGAGTATGGATGCTGTACAGAAGGCGAACTCCGGTCACCCGGGCGCACCCATGGGTATGGCGGATATTGCCGAAGTCCTCTGGAATGACTATCTCAAGCACAACCCCGGAAATCCTGAGTGGGTCAATCGCGATCGATTTGTGATGTCCAACGGCCACGGGTCCATGCTGGTTTACTCCCTGCTGCACCTGACCGGCTACGCGGTTTCCATTGATGATCTGAAAAACTTTCGCCAGCTCCACTCCAAAACGCCGGGCCATCCGGAGTTCGGTTATACGCCAGGCGTAGAGACGACTACGGGCCCTCTCGGGCAGGGCATTGCCAATGCCGTTGGCTTTGCCATTGCCGAGAAAGCGCTGGCGGCGGAATTCAATCGTGACGACCACGCCATCATCGATCACTACACCTACGCCTTTACCGGCGACGGCTGCCTGGTGGAAGGGATTTCCCACGAAGTTTGTTCGCTGGCGGGGACGCTGGGGCTTGGCAAGCTCATCCTGTTTTATGACGACAACGGCATCTCCATCGACGGCGAAGTCGAAGGCTGGTTTACCGACGACACACCCAAGCGCTTTGAATCCTATGGCTGGCAGGTGGTTCCCGATGTCGACGGCCACGATGCCGATGCCATCAAAGCCGCCATCGAGACGGCCCGGGCCGATACGGATCGCCCAACCCTCATCTGCTGCAAGACCGTCATTGGTTTCGGCGCACCCAACAAGGCCGGCAGTCATGATGCCCATGGCGCGCCTCTGGGTGATGATGAAATCGCCGCCACGCGCCAGCGCCTCAATTGGTCCGCGGACGCCTTTGAGGTCCCGGAATCAATCGGCAAGGCATGGGATGCCCGGGAGCAGGGCACTGCTCTGGAGAGTAAATGGAACAAGTCATTCATTGCTTACCGCGACGCTTACCCGGAGCTTGCCGAAGACCTTGAGCGCCGCCTGAATGGCCGCCTGCCGGCGGAGTTTGCCACCCGTGCTGCGAAGTTTATCAAGCAGACCCAAAAAGCCGGCGAAAAGCTCGCCACCCGAAAGGCCTCGCAAAATGCAATTGAAGCCCTGGCGCCGATGTTGCCGGAATTCATGGGTGGCTCGGCCGACCTGGCCGGCTCTAACCTGACCCTCTGGAGTGGCTCCAAAGGCGTCGGCAAGCAGGATGGCGACGGCAACTATATTTATTACGGCGTTCGCGAATTCGGCATGTGCGCCATCATGAACGGGATCGCCCTGCATGGCGGTTTTATCCCCTACGGCGGCACCTTCCTGATCTTTATGGAATATGCCCGTAACGCGGTGCGCATGGCGGCGCTGACCAAACAGCGTGCCATCTATGTGTTCACTCACGATTCCATCGGTCTCGGCGAAGACGGTCCGACCCACCAGCCGATTGAGCAACTGACCAACTTGCGTACTACGCCCAACATGTCGGTCTGGCGTCCCTGCGACGCCACGGAAACCGCGGTGGCCTGGAAGTGTGCGGTCGAGCGTAGTGACGGCCCGACAGCCCTGAGTCTCAGCCGACAGGGGCTGGCGCCTCAAAAACGCGATGCGGAAACTCTGGCAAACGTCGAAAAAGGCGGCTATATCCTCCGCGACAGTAAAGGTAAACCCACTCTCGTGTTGATTGCAACGGGCTCAGAAGTGGAGTTGGCGATGCAGGCCGCATCTCAACTCGAGGACAAGGGACATGCCGTTCGGGTGGTGTCCATGCCCTCTACCGACAGTTTTGAAGCCCAACCGGCGGCTTATCGCGACAAGGTCTTGCCGCCGAACCTGCGCGCCCGGATTGCGATCGAGGCGGGCCATGCCGATTACTGGTACAAATATGTCGGCCTTGATGGCCGCGTGATCGGCATGACCTCTTTTGGCGAATCCGCGCCGGCGGGCGATCTCTTTGAACACTTCGGTTTCACGGTCGACAATGTGGTCGAGCAGTCTGAAGACTTGTTGAAATCATCTAAAACCAATCCGAAAATGGAGAAGACAGCATGACGGTCAAGGTTGCAATCAATGGTTACGGCCGCATCGGCCGCACAGCACTGCGCGCAATTTATGAATACAATCGCAGCGACGAGATCAAGGTGGTGGCCATCAACTCCTCCCACCCTATCGCCACCAACGTGCACCTGACCAAATATGACACCACCCATGGGCGCTTCAATGCTGAAGTCACCATGGATGACGAGCACATGATCGTCAACGGCGACAAGATCAAAATGTACGCTGATCGTAATCCCGAAAATCTGCCCTGGAGCGACGTGGATGTCGACGTGGTATTTGAATGCACCGGCCATTTCAAAACCCAGGCCGAAGCGGGCAAGCACTTCAACGGCGGCGCCAAAAAGGTGCTGATCTCGGCGCCGGGCGGCGAGGATGTGGACGCGACTGTGGTCTATGGCGTCAATCACGACATTCTCAAACCCGAACACCGGATTGTCTCGAACGCTTCCTGCACCACCAATTGCCTGGCCCCTGTTGCCAAGGTGCTGCAGGATGCGGTCGGAATCGAAACCGGCCTGGTCAACACCATCCATGCCTATACCAACGATCAGCGCCTTATCGACAACCAGCACAAGGACCTGCGCCGTGCCCGCGCCGCCGCGCAGAACATCATCCCGACCAAGACCGGCGCCGCCAAGGCCGTCGGCCTGGTGTTGCCGGCGTTGGCCGGCAAGCTGGACGGCTTTGCGATGCGAGTACCCACTATCAATGTTTCCGCTGTCGACCTGACCTTCATGGCCAGCCGCGACACCAGCGTAGAAGAAATCAACGAAGTGGTTAAAGCGGCCGCTGACAATGTCTCGTTGGCTTACAATGACGAGCCGCTAGTGTCCATGGATTTCAACCATCATCCGGCATCAAGCATCTTCGACGCGCCCCAGACCAGGGTTAACGGCCGTCTGGTCAAGGTCGTGTCCTGGTACGACAACGAGTGGGGCTTCAGCAACCGGATGCTGGATGTCGCCATCGCCATGATGAAAGCCTGATCCGTCAGTGGCTCGCCGATGAGACTTGTCAGCGAGCCACGCAATTTTTCCGGGATGGGCAGGTTGCCCGCTACCGGACCGTTGCGCGTTTAGCCACCAACGAGCCTTGTATGATTAATCTGATAAAAATGACCGATCTGGATCTCGCCGGCAAACGGGTGTTGATCCGGGAAGATCTCAACGTGCCCATGAAAGACGGCCGCATCACTTCCGACGTCCGCATTCAGGCGGCACTGCCGACGATCAGGCGAGCGCTTGAGCAAGGCGCGCGGGTCATGGTGATGTCCCATCGCGGGCGACCGACGGAAGGCAATCTGACCAGCGAACATTCCATGGCGCCGATCGCGGAGTATCTGGGCGAATTGCTGGATGTACCGGTTCGGCTGGTTACTGATTACCTCAATGGTGTCGACGTCGAAGCCGGCGAGCTGGTGCTGTTCGAGAATGTGCGCGCCAACGTGGGAGAAAAGAAGAATGACGACGGCCTTGGCCGGAAACTGGCCGGGCTTTGCGATATCTATGTCAACGACGCTTTCGGCACCGCCCACCGGGCTCAGGCTTCCACCCATGCGGTCGCCAAATATGCCCCGGTAGCCTGCGCCGGACCCTTGCTGGCGGCAGAGCTGGACGCCCTTGGCAAGGCGCTGGAAAATCCGAAGCGGCCGATGGTCGCGATTGTTGGTGGCTCCAAGGTGTCAACCAAGCTGACCGTGCTGGATGCGTTATCCAATATTGTCGATAAGCTGATTGTCGGCGGCGGTATTGCCAACACCTTTATTGCCGCGACCGATCATCCGGTCGGCAAATCTCTGTATGAAGCGGATCTGATCCCCGAAGCGAAGCGTTTGCTCGAGCAGGCCAAAACCCGGGGCGGAGACATTCCCGTTCCCGTTGATGTGGTGACCGGCAAGGAATTTTCAGAGACCACCGTCGCCGAGACCAAAAGCGTCGATGCGGTCGCGGAAGACGACATGATTTTCGATATCGGACCGCGGTCGGCCGAGCAACTCAAACAAGTGCTCGCCAACGCCGGCACCATTGTCTGGAACGGCCCGGTAGGCGTTTTCGAGTTTGACCAGTTTGCGGGCGGCACGGAAACCCTGGCGCGAGCCATTGCCGACAGCGACGCCTTTTCGATTGCGGGCGGTGGTGATACGCTGGCAGCCGTTGACAAATTCGGCATTGCTGACAAGATTTCCTACATTTCTACCGGCGGCGGTGCCTTCCTGGAGTTTCTGGAAGGCAAACAATTACCGGCCGTTGCGATTCTGGAACAAAGAGCCGCGGATCAATCGGTTCCGGCCTGACACAATTAGAGAGGACCCCTTTTATGGCGTTGATTACACTCAGGCAGCTGCTCGACCACGCCGCCGAACATGATTATGGCGTACCGGCATTCAATGTTAACAATCTTGAGCAGATGCGTGCCGTCATGATGGCCGCGGACGCCACCAACAGCCCCGTTATCATTCAGGCATCCGCCGGTGCCCGCAAATATGCCGGCGCGACTTTTCTGCGCCATCTGATCCTTGCGGCGATGGAAGAGTGGCCTCACATTCCGATCTGTATGCATCAGGATCACGGGGCCACGCCGGCGATTTGTCAGCGCTCCATCCAGTTGGGCTTCACTTCCGTGATGATGGACGGTTCCCTGCGGGAAGACATGAAAACCCCGTCGGATTTTGACTATAACGTCGACGTGACCCGCACAACTGTCGAAATGGCCCATGCGGGCGGCGTATCCGTCGAAGGCGAACTCGGTTGTCTCGGCTCTCTGGAAACCGGTATGGCCGGCGAGGAAGACGGCTCCGGTGCCGAAGGCGTACTGTCTCAGGACCAGTTGCTCACGGATCCGGAAGAAGCTGCCCAGTTCGTCAAGGCCACCGGCGTTGATGCGCTGGCCATTGCTATCGGCACCAGCCATGGCGCCTACAAGTTCACCCGGCCTCCGACGGGCGATATTCTGGCCATCCAGCGGGTCAAGGAAATTCATGCCCGGATCCCGGACACCCATCTGGTCATGCATGGCTCATCCTCCGTGCCCCAGGACTGGCTGAAAGTCATTCATGAATACGGTGGCGATATCGGCGAGACCTACGGCGTCCCGGTCGAGGAAATCCAGGAAGGCATCAAGCACGGCGTGCGCAAGGTCAATATCGACACGGATCTGCGGCTCGCGGCGACGGGTGCCTATAGGCGTTTCCTGGCCAAGAATCCGAAAGCTTTCGATCCGCGCAAATTCCTCAAGGCGTCCACTGCCGCGATGAAGGATATCTGCAAGGCGCGTTACGAAGCCTTCGGTTGCGCAGGCCATGCTTCGAAGATCAAGCCGGTCAGTCTCGAAGCCATGTTCAAACGCTATGCCACTGGTGAGCTGGATCCGCGCGTCAACTAGCGCACGGTTTTACAGGCCAAGAAAAGCGGCCCACGGGGCCGCTTTTTTTTTGCAAACGCTCCAGTGCGCT
>JASBTO010000101.1 GCA_030148365.1 Kangiellaceae bacterium | reverse complement strand
ATGAAGCGCTCGGCAGCGGCCGCTTCGCCCGTGTCCGGGCGATGTTGGGCGAGTTGCGCGCCGCCGACGTCGCCCACCTGCTCGAGTCCACCCCCAAGCCGGGCCGCGACGTGCTCTGGCGTCTCGTCGAAAAGGATCAGGAAGGAGACATTCTCCAGTACCTGAACGACGAAGTCCGTAATCACTTTATTGATCAGATGCACCCCCAGGAGTTGGCGGATGCCACTTCGGGTATGGACTCTGATGATATTGCGGATATTCTCGGCGACCTTCCCGAGCACGTCAGCCAACAGGTATTGCGCCTGCCTGATGAGGAAAATCGTCAGCGCGTAGAGCAGGTACTCTCCTATCCCGAGGACACGGCCGGTGGCCTGATGAACACGGATACCGTGACCATCAAACCCCATGTCACGGTGGAAGTAGTGCTGCGTTACCTGCGTATGCGCAATGAGTTGCCCACCAACACCGACAGTCTGTTCGTCGTGGACAAGTACGATCGCTTTGTCGGCGCCGTACCCCTCTCCAGCCTGCTGGTCGCCGACACCGAAAAACTGATCACCGACATTCTGCAGCCGGACGTCGAGAGTATCGCCGTGGACAAGGGCGCCAATGAGGTTGCCCAGATTTTCGAGCGCCGGGATCTGGTGTCCGCGCCGGTCACCGACGCCGACGGCAAGCTGCTGGGCCGGATCACCATTGATGACGTGGTCGATGTCATCCGGGAAGAAGCCGAGCACTCCCTGATGTCCATGGTCGGCCTGGACGAGGATGTGGATACTTTCGCGCCGGTCTGGAGCACCGCCAAAAAGCGCGCCTTGTGGCTGGGCATCAATCTGCTGACGGTGCTGATAGCCTCGCGGGTGATCGGCATGTTTGAAGATACCATCAAGATTGTTACCGCACTGGCCATCTTGCAGCCCATCGTGCCCAGTATGGGCGGCGTTGCCGGCACCCAGACCCTGACCCTGATGATCCGCGGTCTGAGCCTTGGCCAGATTGGCTCCAGCAACGCCCGGTGGCTGATGTTACGGGAGTTGCGGGTCAGCCTGCTGAACGGTCTGCTCTGGGCACTGGTGGTCGGCGTGATTGCCTATGTGTGGTTCCTCGACACAGGCAAAAGCCTCCTGCTGGCCATAACCATTGCCGGCGCCATGGTCATTAATCTGGTCATGGGTGTGGTCGCCGGGGCGGCTTTGCCCCTGATCCTCAGGCGGCTGAAAATGGATCCGGTACTGTCGGGCAGCGTCATCCTGACCACGGTCACGGACGTTATCGGATTCTTCGCCTTTCTCGGCCTCGCCACCTTGTTCTTTGCCTGAGTCCGGCAGCCGGCCTCAGGCCGCGACCATCATCGGCGACAACAGCAGAGACCCGGTCACGACGCTGCTGCGGTGATCCAGATCATCACCAGCTCTGCGGATCCCGGCAAACATGTCCCTGAGATTGCCGGCAATGGTAATTTCCTCGACGAAATGACGGATTTTCCCGCCTTCCACCCAAAAGCCACTGGCACCGCGAGAGTAGTCGCCAGTGACCAGATTAACTCCCTGCCCCATGACGTCGGTGACCAGCAACCCGGTATCCATTTCCGCGAGCAGTTCCTTGAAGGCTCGCATGGGCGCCTGCAGGTGAATATTATGTACACCGCCGGCGTTGCCGGTCGGGGTCATACCCAGCCGGCGCGCTGAATAGGCGGACAATATATACCCCTCAACCCGACCCTCCTGCACCAGATCCCGCTCCCGGGTGGCCACGCCATCCTGATCGAAAGCAGCGCTCGCGAGTCCGCCGGGCAGATGGGGTCGCTCCGTCAGGGTTAGCCATTCGGGGAACACTTGTGTGCCGAGTGAGTCCACCAGGAAACTGGTCCTGCGATACAGGTTGCCGCCCCTTACCGCGCTCAGGTAATGGCCAAGCAAGCCTCTCGCTATCTCCGGCGACAACAACACCGGGTGACGGCCCTTGGCGATCTTGCCGACCTCCAGTTTCCTGAGGGCGCGCTCGGCGGCTTGCCGGCCCACGGTCTCCGGCGCCTGTAACTGGCTGCCGTCTCTTGAAACTGTATACCAGTAATCCCTCTGCATGCGATCACCGGCCGACGCTATAAGGCTGCAACTGAGACTGTGGCGGGTCGCCGTCTGGCTGCCGACAAACCCGTGGCTGTTGGCATAGACATCAATGCCCCGATGGCTGTAAAAACCGGCGCCTTCGGAGTTACCAATGCGCGGATCCGAATCGAGCCCGGCCTGCTCGGCCTGGCGCGCCAGTTCCATCGTGTCTTGCAGGCTGGCATCGAGAGGATGATCGAGATCCAGGTGCGGGAACCGGCTCGCCATCAAACCCGCGTCGGCCAGGCCGGCAAATTCGTCGGCCGCGGTAAAGCGGGCGATATCCCGCGCCGCGCTGACCGCCGCCTGCAGGGAATCCTCACTGATATCATTGGTCGAAGCCGTGCCCTTGTGCTTGCCAAAATAGAGAGTGATGCCGGCATGGGTGTCCCGGTTGAATTCGACGGCTTCCACCTGCCCCATTCGCACTTGCGCGGAGTGGCCCTGGCTCTGGCTGATCCAGACTTCCGCCTCGCTGGCGCCAAGCGACGCGGACTGTTCCAGCATGGCGCTCGCGGCATCCGCCAGCGCTCGCCCGTTTTCGTCCTGCTCGCGGACCATGGTGTTTGATGTCAACTCGGCTCCCCTGTTTATTGCGGTGGCACCCGGCTGCGGGATTTTGCGCCCCGGCCGGCTGCTTGACTTGCCATCTATTATGAACAAGAATCCTCGGGGTTGACCACCCATTACGGCAATCCTGTTTGAATTCTTCCGGCTACAAATTTCCGATACCGACCTGCGGCATTGGCCTGCTCGCATTTCTGGTCCTCGGCGGACTGCAGACTCCGGTTTCTGCAGACCACCGTGATACCGACGATCTGCTGACCGACGAGGAATTGCCCATCATCCTCAGCGCGACCCGTCTCCGGCAACCCCAGTCGGAAACGCCGGCTGCGGTTACCGTCATCGACCGCCAGTTGATAGAAGCCAGCGGTGCCCGCACCCTTGCGGAATTGCTGCGCCTGGTGCCGGGTATGCAGGTCGGCTACGAACGCGGCGGTATTCCGGAGTTGAGCCTGCATGGCTTTGGCGGCCCTTTTTCCCGGCGCTTGCAGGTTCTCGTTGACGGTCGCTCCATCTACAAGACCGGATTGTCCCGGGTGCTCTGGACCGAGTTGCAACTCAGTATTAACGACATCGATCGTATCGAAGTTATCCGGGGACCCAATACCGCCGCCTATGGCGCCAACTCGTTTCTCGGCGTTATCAACATTATCTCGCGAAGCCCGTCCGTTGAGCGCGGCACCTGGCTGGAAGCCCGGCACGGCAACAAGGGGATCGAGGACTACAGTCTGCGTCACTATGGCCAGCTGGGCGACGTCGATTTCCGCGTCACCCTGGAGCAGAACAGCGACAACGGCTTTGACATAACCCGTGAAGGTGACGAGCGCCACGACAGTTACCAGAGCCGGTTTTTCAATCTGGCCGCGGAATATGTGCCGTCGCTGCACGATGAATGGCGTTTGCAACTGGGCGCCAGTGAAACCGACAAGGAGATCGACCTGCTCGAGTCATTCCAGCAATTTCCCGCCCACGATCAGGAAATCACCGACCGGTTTCTGCAGCTCTCCTGGAAGCACCAGTACAATGCCAATCACGAGAGTCGCTGGCAGTTCTACTACAATGAGGATGAGGCCCGAGAGCACTGGCAAACCTGCCCGCCCGGGATTTTTCTCAGTGACGAACTGGGCGCCCTGTACCGGACCGACCCCGACTATACCGAGGCCTTGATCGGCAGCGTAGGCAGCGGCATGGCTCCGCCGCCACCCCCTTCAGCGGAAGTTGCCGCGCTGGCCGGTATGGTGCTGACCCGCTTCGCGGAGCTTGGCCTTGCCCCCTCCTGTGGCACCGCCAACCAGGACTTCGAAGAAACCAAGTGGGAACTGGAGTTCCAGGACACCTGGCGTTTCAATGACGCCCTGCGGTTGGTCGCCGGCTTCAGTTTGCGCAAGGACACTGTCAAGGGAGAAACATTTTTCGACGGCAAGGAAGAGAACCTGATCAAGCGCCTGTTCGCCAATCTGGAATGGCGCTTTGCCCGGGATTTCACTGCCAATGTCGGGGCCATGCACGAACACGACGATAACATTGGTGACGAGTTTTCGCCGCGCGCCGCCATCAACTGGCAGCTCAACCCCTCCAATGCCCTGCGCTTCGTGGTGGCCAAAGGCACCCGGACGCCGGATTTCTATGAGGAATCCGCAGTGCGCAGCTACACGGTCCGGGATCTGGTGCCGCCCGTGAACCCGGGTCGTGGTGATGGCACCTATTACCAGACGTCGGCTTCCAGGGGCGGCCTTGCCAGCGAGAAAATCTGGTCCCGCCAGGTCGGCTGGTACCACAATGCCGGCAACGGCCTGGAAGTCGATGTGAACTTGTTTCACGATTCCCTCCATGGTCTCATCGACGGCATGTTCGGCATCGATGATTTCGATCCGCAGAATTCAATCCGGGCCACCACCGAAGGCGTGGATCTGCAAATCAGTTACCGACCCGGGAGCAACTCCCGGATCTGGTTCCAGTATGCCTGGCAGGATCTGGACCTGAAAAAGGGACGTTCCTCTACCGACAACACCATCCCGCAAAACAGTCTGGGCCTGCTCGGCATGTACCGGTTCGGTAACGGCCTGGAGTTATCCGGTGGCTACTACTTCATGGAAGAATATTTCAACCGGGACTACCAGCGCGTCGACGCCCGCATCGCAAAACATTTCCAATTGTCCGCAACCAGCTCGATCAAGGTAGAATTTGTCGCCCGGCATCGCCTCCACGACAGTTTCTATTTTGACCGGAACAACCGCTACGACTCCGACACTGTCTACTACCTCAGCACGGGACTCCATTTCTGATGACCGAATCGACTGACTCGCAGGACGAGCTCGAAAAAAGCAAAACCGCGGTAAAGCAGGAACTTGCCGAACTTACCCGGCTGGGTGAACAGCTCTGCCAATATTCCCAGGCCCGGTTGGCATCGCTGCCCTTGACCGATCGGCTACTGGCGGCAATCGCGGAAGCGCAAAAAATATCCAGCCCGCCCGGTCGACGGCGACAGGTAAAGTATATTGGCAAACTGCTTCGGGATATCGATCTGGACGCGCTGGAACTCGCCATCCGGCTCCAGGATCAGCCTCACCTGGAAGAAGTCGATCGTCATCATGCCGCGGAACAATGGCGGGACCGGCTGCTCGCCGAAGGCGACGGGGCCATTACCGAATTGCTGGCCGAGGCACCCACGCTGGACCGGCAGAAGCTGCGGCAACTGGTGCTCGCCGCCAACCGTGAAAACACCCGATCGGCACCACCGAAAAGCGCCCGACTACTGTTCCGTTACCTGCGCGACAACCTGCCGGAAGCAGCCGGGAAATAGGCCGCACTCAGGCGGTACCGCCCACGGTCAACTCGTCGACCCTCAAGGTGGGTTGGCCCACGCCGACGGGAACACTCTGCCCCTCCTTGCCACAGACGCCAATTCCCGCATCCAGTTGCAGATCATTTCCGACCATGCTGACCCGGGTCAGCACATCCGGACCATTGCCGATCAGGGTCGCACCCTTGATGGGCGCAGTCAGACGGCCGTTTTCAATCAGCCAGGCTTCGCTCGCGGAAAACACAAATTTGCCCGAGGTGATATCCACCTGGCCACCGGCAAAGTTGACGGCATAGATCCCCTTGTCGACGGAGGCGATGATCTCTTCCGGTTCCGAATCGCCGGCCAACATATAGGTGTTGGTCATTCGCGGCATGGGCAGATGGGCATAGGACTCCCGGCGTCCGTTACCCGTCGGTTGCTGGTTCATCAGCCGGGCATTCTGCTTGTCCTGCAGATAGCCCCGTAAAATACCTTTCTCGATCAAGGTGGTGCAGCCGGTGGGGGTGCCCTCATCGTCGACGGACAGAGAACCGCGCCGCCCCTCCATGGCGCCGTGATCGACGACCGTACAGACATCGGATGCCACACGCTCGCCAATGCGCCCGGAGAATGCAGAAGAGCCCTTACGGTTAAAATCACCTTCGAGACCATGACCAATAGCCTCATGCAACAAAACTCCGGGCCAGCCAGGCCCCAGCACAACCGGCATGACTCCGGCCGGCGCCTCCACTGCTTCGAGGTTCAACAAGGCCTGGCGCACGGCTTCGTCACACAAATCCTGCCAGCTGTGCTCCTCGAGTAGCCGGATATAATCAAAGCGACCGCCGGCGCCGGCACTGGCCCGCTCCCGGCGCCCTTCCTGCTCGGCCACCACGCTGATATTGATGCGCACCAAAGGTCGCACATCCGCCTGCAAGGTGCCGTCGCTGGCCGCGATCAGCAAGGTGTCGTGCACGCCGCTGAGGCTCGCCACGACCTGGACAATCCGCGGGTCGGCTGATCGGGCCCGCTGATCCATTTCTCTGAGCAAGGCGATCTTCTCGTCCGGACTGCGGGACAGCAGCGGATTGCGGGCCTCGTAAAGAGCCGGCACCGGCGCTTTGCTGGCAAGCCGGACCCGCCCGTCCTGACCCAGCCGGGCGATGGAGCCGGCAGCGCCCGCGGCCTGCTCCAGCGCCGCCAGGTTAATCGCGTCGGAATAGGCAAAGCCGCTTTGTTCGCCGGCGACAGCGCGTACGCCGACGCCCTTGCGGATATTGAAGCTGGCATCCTTGACCTGACCGTCTTCCAGCACCCAGGACTCGTGCTGCATGGCCTGGAAATAGAGATCGGCCAGATCGACGGAAGGCCCGGACAATCGGGCCAGCAATTTTTCGAGATGCCGGTATTCGAGCCCCGCCGGTTCCAGAAAACACTGATTGGCGATGGCGAGGTTGCCGCTATTTATGGTCATTGAGATTCCAGTTGGCGATGGCTGAACACCGGAAAGGTCCGGCCCAGCCGATCAATTTCAGAAAGGTCCAGTTCGTGGACCAGCAGGCTTTCCCGCTCATCAGCTTGTTCGAGCACGCCTCCCCAGGGATCCACCAGCAAACTGTGTCCCCAGGTGCGTCGGCCATTCTCATGGTCGCCCCCCTGGTTGGCGGCGAGCAGGAAACATTGATTTTCGATGGCTCTGGCCCGGACCAGAACGTCCCAGTGGGCCTGGCCGGTTTTCCAGGTAAACGCCGACGGCGCCGCCATCAGGGTAGCGCCCTGTTGGCGAAGCTGCCGATACAGCTCGGGAAAACGCAGATCGTAACACACGGACAGGCCCAGACCGCCCCAGGGTGTTGGCACGACAACCGGCTTCCGGCCGGGACAGGTCGCCGCCGATTCCCGATAGGCCTCATCGGCACTGACCTCGACGTCAAACAGATGGATCTTGTCGTAATGGCCCGCGACCTCGCCCTGATCAGAGTACAGGATGGAACGGGCGAAAGGACGCTCCGGATCCGCGCTTCGGATCGGCAGGGTACCGGCCAGTACCCAGATCCCGAGTTGCCGACAGAGGCCGGCCAGCCATGCCTGTATCGCGCCATCGCCAAACTCCTCGGCAATGCTGGTCTTGTCGGCTTCCCGGCGCCCCAGCAAGGCAAAGTTTTCCGGCAGGACCACCAGCTGGCAGCCCCGACCGGCCGCCT
>JASBTO010000081.1 GCA_030148365.1 Kangiellaceae bacterium | reverse complement strand
TGGGCGCCTTCCTTGCTGGAGTAGCTTTTCGGCTGCTCCGGCAAATATTCCTTGCCGAATTTTTTCCCGATATAGTCGCGACACTGGCTGACCGCGTCGGCGGACAGATTGGTCGAATCGGTACGCATATAAGTGATATAGCCGGCTTCGTAAAGTCGCTGGGCCATCATCATGGTCTTCTTGACCCCGAAGCCAAGCCGGGTGCTGGCCGCCTGCTGCAGGGTTGAGGTGATAAAGGGGGCCGGCGCCTTGCTGGACTGGGGCTTGTCTTCCCGGGCGGTGATCCGGAATGCCTCGCCCTTGAGATCGCTGACCGCCTGCTCCGTGTCGCGCTGATTGTCAGGCCGGAATTTTTTGCCCTGGTACTTGCTGACCAGCATACGCAGTTCATCCTGCCCTGCAGAGAGCAGATCAGCGTGGATATCCCAGTACTCCTCCGGATTGAACGCCCGTATCTCCCGTTCCCGATCGACAACCAGACGTACCGCGACCGACTGTACCCGGCCGGCGGACAGACCCCGTGCCACTTTTTTCCAGAGCAGGGGCGAGACCATAAAGCCGACGATGCGATCGAGAAAGCGCCGGGTCTGCTGGGCGTTGACAAAATCCATATCGAGATGGGCGGGATGAGAGAAGGATTCCTGAATGGCTTTTTCAGTGATCTCGTTGAACACCACCCGCTTGAAGCGGTTTTCGTCGCCGCCGATCAATTCGCGCAGATGCCAGGCAATGGCTTCTCCTTCGCGATCAAGGTCAGTGGCGAGATAGATGGCATCGGCCTTGGCCGCCTGCTCCTTGAGTTCCTTGAGGATCTTTTCCTTGCCGGGCAACACCTTGTAATTGGCCTCCCAGCCGTGCTCCGGGTCAATGCCCATGCGCTCAACCAGCTGCACCTTGGCTTTTTCGGCTTTCTGCGCCGCTTTCTTTTCGGGAGACAGCTTGCGGGTCGCGGCGGCCTTGCGGGCCCGCTCCTTGGGATCCACGGGGGTCTTGCCGCCATTGCCGCCGGTCGGCAGATCACGAATATGGCCGACGCTCGACTTCACGACGAAGTCCTTGCCAAGATACTTGTTAATGGTCTTGGCTTTTGCCGGGGACTCTACGATTACCAGTGCTTTACCCATCGGGTGTCTGCTTCTCCAATTAACTTGCCGATCCAATGATCGCTGCGCAAAACCTGTATCAATGGCGCCCTGTATAAGGGTACAAGTGCAGCGGGTCAAGGAAAAACTTTTTGCATCCGGCGTGGCAATGCCCGTTTTCGGCGCTCGTCAGAGCACCATGTTATAGCAACGGCGATAGGCAAAATCCACCCCGGGGTGACCTCAGGCCGTCTCCCTCAGCAGGCGCACCGGCGACCCGGAGGCGACTTCACGGCTGCCAAACCAGCCGGCAATACTGATCACCAGCATGCCGGCCAGAGGCCCGGCGACCCAGACCCAACCGTGCCAGGTCACCGGCAGATCGAATACCTGGCTGTAAAGACCCGCAGCTATCAATTCCGTGCCAAGAGACGCCAGCAGACCGGCAAACAGGCCCAGCAAGACAAATTCGCTAATCAGGCTGGTGCGCAGGTAGCCCGACGATGCGCCCAGGGTACGCAGCAGCGCCGCCGTGTGCATGCGTTCGTCCTTGCTGGCTTGCAGGGTCGCGAGCAGGACCGCGATACTGGCCAGAAAAACGAATGCCAGCACAAATTCCACGGCCTGGGTGACTTGATCCAGAATCCGCTGCACTTCTTCCATAATGGCGTCCAGTTCGATGATGGTCACCGTCGGCAGGGTCTTGATCAAGTCGTTGAGCAGGGGTTTCTGCTCTGGCGCCAGGTAGAAGCTGGTAATGGCGGTGCCCGGATAGCCCGCCAGGGCGCCCGGTTCAAAGATGACGAAAAAGTTCGGCTGGAAAGAGTCCCAGTCAACCTCCCGCAGACTCTTTACCTCAGCGGTCAGACGGGCATCGGCGATGCTGAAGGTGAGCGTGTCACCGACGGAAATTTTCAACCGCTCGGCAAGGCGCTTTTCCACCGATATTCCGGCCCGCTCTGACGCCGGCGCATCCGGCCACCAGTGGCCGGCTTCGACGCTGTTGGCTTTCGGCAGTTCCGTCGACCAGGTCAGATTCAGTTCCCGCCGCAAGGCATTGATGTTTTCTGCCGCACCGGGCAGGGCAACTTCAGGGGTCTCGCCGTTAATCTCCACGATGCGACCGCGGACCATCGGGTAGATCCCGCTGACCGTCAGGGACGCCTGCTCGAGAAAGGCTTCCAGATCCGGGATCCGGGACTCCTGCAGATTGACCAGAAAATGATTCGGGGCCTTGTCCGGCAATTTGGTCTGCCAGTCGGCGAGCAGATCGGTGCGCACCAGCGTGGAGTTGAGCATGATCAGCAAGGCACCGCCAAAGGCAAGAATTTGCCCCAGGCTGGCGGCCCGGTAGCGCCGCAACTGGCTGACGGCAAAACCGGTCGCGCCCGGTAATTTACGACTGAGCCGGGCACCGGCACCAAACAGCAGAAAGGCTGCCAATAACAGCACGGCGGCCGCCACCAGGGCGCCGAGACCACTGAACAACACCAGCTTCCAGTCGCCACCCTGCCAGCGCATCAGCAGCAACAACGCCGAGATCGCCAGGCCGTAGACCACCAGCGAGGACATTTTCGGCGGATCCAGATCCTTGCGCAGCACTTTCAGCGGCGTCACCTGACCCAGTCGCAGAAAGGCCGGCAGCGCAAAACCGATCAGCACCAGGCTGCCCGTGGCCAGCCCCACCAGATAGGGGCCTACGGACGCCACCGGCAAGGCCGCGGGGAGCTGATCCCGCAAGCTCCAGATCAGGCCTTCCTGGATCAGCCAGCCCGCCAGGCAGCCAATCAGGACCGCCGCCAGGCCCAGCCACATCAGGCTGATCCCGAAAATCAGATACGCTTGCCGGCTGGTCGCGCCGAGACAGCGGAGAATGGCGCAGTGATCAAAATGACGACGGCTGTAACGATTGGCGGAAACCGCAATGGCAATACCGGCCAGCGCCACGGCAACCAGACCGGCCAGGCCGAGATAGGCGTCGGCCCGATCCAGCGCCGTTTTCAGCGTGGGGGTGCCGTCCCGGGCGCCAACCAGGCGCTGCGTTGGATCCAGTTGCGGCTCCAGCCAGGCCGAGAAATCCGTGATGGCGGTTTCGGGCCCGGCAAACTGGAATTGGTAGTTGACCCGACTGCCGGGCTGGATAATGGCGGTTGCCTCCACATCGGCGCGGTTCATGACAAGGCCGGGCGCCACGCCGAAGACACTGGTCGCGCCCCCCGGCCCCTTGCTGATGATGCCGGCTATTGTAAATACTGCCTGACCGATCTCGAGCTGATCGCCGACGCCTGTGCCCAGCAATGACACCAGCCTCGGCTCAATCCACACTGCCCCGGCTGGCGGGGCGCCGGTCGTTTGCCGCCCGGCTGCGAAGGGCTCGTCCGCAATCATCAGCTTTCCGCGCAGCGGATAGTGTTCGCCGACCGCCTTGATTGACGCGAGTTGAAACGCATCGCCGGCAACCACCACCGTGGAAAACGCAACCACCGGGCTCACCGCCAACTCTCGGTCCAGGGCTTGCTGAAACCAGTTGTCCGGCAGCTCTCGCGGTCCGGTCAGCTGCAGGTCCGCCCCCAGAAAGGCACTGGATTCCGCCCCCATTCCGCGACTCAGGCGGTCCGTTACCGAGCCGATGGCCACCACCGAGGCAACCGCGATCACGAGCGCCAGCAACAGCACCCTCACTTCGCCACTTTTCAGATCCCGCAGGGTCAGCTTGCCGGCCAGTCGGAACAGATGTTTCATGACACCAGCTTCCCGGCCTGCAGCTGCAGACGGCGATCACAGCGGCTCGCCAGCGCTTCGTCGTGGGTGACCAGGATCAACGTGGTGCCGGCATCCCGGTTCAGCTTCAGGAGCAATTCAATGATGCGACTGCCGGTGGCGGTATCGAGATTACCGGTCGGCTCATCGGCGAACAGCACCCGGGGCTCGCTGGCGAAGGCCCGGGCGATCGCGACCCGTTGTTGCTCGCCGCCGGAGAGCTGATTGGGATAATGACTCAGCCGCTCACCCAACCCGACCTCGTCCAGCAATTGCCGGGCGCGACTGTCCGCATCGGCTCTGCCGGCAAGTTCCAGCGGCAACATGACATTCTCGAGCGCCGTCAGACCGGGCAGCAAATGAAAGGACTGGAACACGAAACCAACCTGCTCGGCCCGTAACTTTGCGCGCTGATCTTCGTCAAGCTCGTTAAGCACGACATCGTTAAAGCGGATTTGGCCGCTGCTGGCGGTATCCAGCCCGGCCAGCAGGGACAGAAGCGTGGTCTTGCCGGAACCGGAAGCGCCGACGATGGCAACCCGCTCGCCCTCGGCGACGGATAAATTGATATCGGAAAGAATGGTAAGGTGCCGGTTGGCGGTAGCGACCTGCTTGCCGAGGCCTGAAACTTCAATCATCATGAATTAAAGGGAGTCTTTCGGTTTGTCCATTGTGAAACCAAGCATAGCATTGAAAAAGCCTTTCTGGTTGTTCTGGGTATTGACCGGAATGTTTCTGGTTGTGGCGCCGGCCTTGCAGGCCCGGGAAAAAACCATCCTGGTGCTCGGCGACAGCCTGAGCGCCGCCTATAACCTGCCCGTCGAGTCCGGCTGGGTGAGCCTGCTCGCCGACCGTCTCGAGAAAAAACCGGGCAATTATTCGGTGGTCAATGCCAGTATCAGCGGCGAGACCACCAGCGGCGGACTGGCAAGACTGCCCGCCCTGCTCGAGCAACATGGACCAGACATCCTGATCCTGGAACTCGGCGGCAATGACGGCCTGCGCGGCTACCCGCCGAAAGCCATCTATCAGAATCTTGAAGCCATGATCGACATGGCCACTGATGCCAATGCCTCGGTGCTCCTCGCCGGTATGCGGATCCCGCCCAATTACGGCAAGCGTTACACCGATGCCTTCCAGGACAATTACCGGCGCCTCGGCAAACGCAAGGACGTCACCTTGATCCCGTTTTTCCTGGAGGGCGTCGGGGGTCGCGCCGAGTTGATCCAGAGCGACGGCATTCATCCGAAGGCTGAAGCCCAACCTATCTTGCTGGCCAATATTCTGCCCTGCCTGGAGTCCCTGCTGGAAGCAAAAGCTGCAATCACCGGCTCGTGACAGACAGCAGCGCCCGATAATTTTCAGCCCATAAAAAAGCGGGGCCGAAGCCCCGCGATTACTGTCACGCATTTCAGCGCATGGCCTTCAGGTCAGTCATCCAGGTGCTCGCAGCGCCCAAATTCCGCGCCCTGCTGGATCTTGTTCGCAAGGCCGTTCGGGAAGCCGGTCTGAACTGACTGGCCGTCTTCGCAGACAAAGGCCTGGTCAATATCAATCAGCCATGAGAATGACGCGCCGGCCAAACCGCCAATCATTTCCCTGCCGGAGGCGCTGATAGCGATTGGGTTGTCCAGCGGCAGATTTTTGGCTTCGATTACCCCCTGTTTGTTGAGGAAGTCTTTCAGCGTAATCCAGCCCATGCCTTCGATATAGACCGCACCTGCCAGCCCGGTCCGGAAAGACCCCGCGCGACCGATAATGACGCTGCCGTCATCGGACATGCTGGCGGGCAGTATCGGTACCGGACCGACAACATCAGTGATTTCTTCTTCGCTGAGCAGTGTGCAAAAGTCCGTGCCGAAATTGATGAAGGGCAGATCGACGCACCAGCGCAGGCTGCCGATATTGGTAAAGGCCTCGGGACCTGTGCCCTGTGTCGGGTTCCAGAGCTCGACGCCGTTATCGCCGTCCAGCGCTACCTTGGTGCCGTCATAGTTCACTGCATAGGCATCAAAGGCGCCCACGATATCGCCGAGATTGATCATGGGACCTTCTTCTACCCAGGCAATGGCGTCGCTGAATCCCGCGGTGCCGAGGACCACCTTGCCATTGCCGGAAATGGCATTGGCGCGCACGAATTGCGGCGGCGAGTCAAAGCCGCTGGTATCCAGCTCCCGCATGCCGCCTTTCTTGTCCCAGATAAAGGGGACAATCTCGTTGGCGAAGGACTGCTGGCAAGTACCGTTTC
This sequence comes from Kangiellaceae bacterium, assembly GCA_030148365.1. GTDB lineage: Bacteria > Pseudomonadota > Gammaproteobacteria > Enterobacterales > Kangiellaceae > JASBTO01. The sequence continues at coordinate 930 of JASBTO010000081.1, read as the reverse complement.
CGTCCTTGTCGACATAGGCCAATCCCACCGCTGTGCGGCCCGCATCGTCCAGTGCATAACCATTGGCGCTGTTGACGCCGTTGGAGCTGCTACCGCCGCAGGTGTCGCCATTGAGACTGCCCAGCGCCGTGAAGCCCTGTTCGGTCCAAATCACGGGCTCCTGGATACCATTGCCGTTGGTGTCATACTGAACCAGCATCTCGTTGCCGTTGCGATTCATACCGCCATGGCTGGCCTTGAATTCCGGGGGCAGGACCTTGAAACCCTGGCTCTGATCCCAGATAAAGGCGGTGCTTCCCGCCAGACCGGCGCCTTTGCGACCATTTTTGGAAAGGTTGCTGATAAAGGCAGCGACCACGGGCGTAAACTCAACGCCCTTCTGGTAACCGTTAAAAGTCAGATCCGCGGTTTGGGTAACCCCGGCTTCCGCGGCGATTGGTGTCGCCAGACAGTTATTGTCCAGCACCGGATCCGAACTTTCGCCGGTGTTCCAGTACTCGCCTACAGAGACCAGCGGCATGGGCGTGGTCGGATAGCCGCCCGCGGCGATGGATTCGATATACAGCGTATATTGCTCGCCCGGCTTCAGGTTATTGATGGTGAAGCGGCCGTCGGGGCCGAGTTGGCCCTGGGTCGCACTGCCGGTCATGTCAGAGACCGCGTCAAACAGCGGATTGTTGACGTTCCGGGCGATGACGTTAATACCGCTGTACTCGGTCTTGCCATCCTTGAGTCGCAGGACGCCGGTCACCGAGCCGGTGCTCGCCAGATAGTCATCCGTCGGATAAAGATTGGAAATGCCCGCGACATCGTCCGGATGTTCCAGCGTACTCTGCTCGGCGCCTGCCGGGCTACGGTGATTGATAAAGGGGAACATGGTTTCGATAATTGCCGGATCCGCCGGGTTGGTGGTTCCCGGGATATCGGGCA
>JASBTO010000071.1 GCA_030148365.1 Kangiellaceae bacterium | reverse complement strand
CGCCCGCACTGACGTCCGCCAGCCATCCGCCCGACCGCAATGCGTTGAGAATCTGCAAAGCGAAAGTGACCGAGTACTGGATAACCCAGGTCAACAGCGGAACGTAAAGTACCAGACAGGCTACCCAGATGCTGGCTTTGGTCACGGCTGGCAGCAGATTTTTCGATTGTGCGGCTTCCCCGGTGATCATGTTATGGCGTCCCGTCCATTTTGTTATCGGCATTTGCAATTATCATTGCAGATTGTACCCTGCAAATCACCAATTATTGGCGAAACACGCGATCCCGGCTTGCCTCTGCACTCACCCGCGAACTCTAACCTGTTGATATAAATGATTATTTAAAAGCTGTGCACTCTTGGCACGGAGGTTGCAAACCTAATACGCTGATACCTCCGGTATTACGCCAGGGCCTGCGGGTCCTGACCCGGTTTCCCTGCTTTCGGTTTGACTATGAAGACCATCAGAAAAACAGTAATTACCATAGTTGGCGTGCTGGTCTTGCTGATCGGTGTGATATTGATTGTCCTGCCCGGACCGGCCCTGCTGGTCATCCCCCTGGGACTGCTCATCCTGTCGACGGAATATCCGGGCGCCCGCAAATATATCCGCATTTTCCAGCGCTGGCTGAGCCGGGCGGCGGCGAAACTGGATCAGCTATTTAAACGCCGCACCTGAGCCCCGTTACCGGGGTGTGTGCCGGGCCTGCCAGTCCGGCCCCAGCAAACCCAGCATCAGGGAATCCTGGATTTCACCGCCGACCTGCCACCGTGCCCGCATCAATCCCTCCTCGAGAAAGCCCAGGCGTTTGAGGGTTTTCAGGGAAGCGCTATTGGCGGGATCCACGTCGGCTTCGATCCGGTACAGGTCAAGATCGTTAAAGGCATGATCCAGCAGCCGGGGCAGGGCGGTGGCCATGATCCCCCGGCCCCAGTACCGTCGCCCGAGGGCGAAACCGATTTCCGCGCGGCGATTGTCCCGATCGATACTGGCCAGGGTACAAGTGCCGACGATTTTTTCCTCGTCCAGCCAGTCAATACCCCACTGGTAAAGATTGCCTCTGGCGAAACATTCATGAATATCCCGAACCAGTTCATCGGCCTGGTCCCGGCGCTCCCAGGCGAGAGAACTCCAGTAACGGGTGACCTCCGGATCGCTGAAGATCTCGAACAGGTCGTCGGCGTCCTGTTGGTCCACCCAGCGCAAGCGGAATCGCCCGGCCTCAAGAGTGGGAAGCTGTGCTTTGTTCACGGAAATTCCTGATGGACTCTCTTAGTAGCGGAAAGGATAGCAATAGTTGGGAGCCTGACCAAAATCCGCCAGCCGGTTACGACCCGAGGTCGACCAGATGGACGGATAAAAAGCCAGATAACCGGTACCGCTGGCATTCCAGCGCAGCCTGAGATTGATTTCGCCCTGGCCGCGGGATATCGGCACACTTTTCCCGTCCCCCAGGGTACCCTTGCCGTCACAGTCACGAATATTCTGGCCGGTATCTCCCGTTCGAACCATCAGCACGGCATCGTCCGCCGATTTCAGAAAATAACGGATCTTCATTTCAAAATAGACTCTCTTGCCTCTGCCCACCCGGGTCCCGAGCGTCGCGCGCTGACCGGTCAGTTCGGTCCCGCTCGGCGGTGATACCGACAGGATCTCCACCCAGTCGCCGGTCGGCGCGACTTGCCGCTGCCCGGTCGCAGTCGAAGCTGCGGTCGCCGCTTCCCGGGCGCGCTTCAAGCGGATCTCCGCCCGCTGCAGCTGGTCGGAATCCGGGGCAATATCCCGGGCCCGTTGCAAGTATTTGTTGGTGCCTTCCCAGTCGCCGTCCGCCATCGCCTTGTTGGCCCCCTCCAGGGCTTCCTCAAGGGCCACACGGGCTGCTTCCTGTTGTCGTTTGCGGTTTGCCTCGGCCTGCGCTTGCCGGGTCGCCTTCAAGCTCGAGTGAAGCTCTTCCATGGTTCGCGCATTGGCGCCAAAGCGCTCTGCACTCTGTATAAACTTTTCCGCCGCCTCCAGATCGCCAATTTCCATGGCCTCACGGGCAAGCCGCGCTTGCTCCTCGATCCGGCGTTTGTTGATTGTTGCCAGGGGACTGTCCGGCTGCGCCTGCTGCAGCCGCTGTCGCGCCGCCGCCACCTCAGGGCTGTCCGGCTGTACCTTGTCCGCCCGGGCCAGCCAGTTCTTCGCATCGACGAAGCGCTCTGCTTTGATGGACTCATCCGCCTTGCGCACCAGCGCCTGGATTTCCGCGCGCTGTCGCTCCTGGCTGGCGGCACTTTCTGCTTGTTCCCGCGCGCCTTGCAACTCCTGTCGCGCCACTTTCAGGGCCGGCAAATCCGGATCCGTCGAAGCGGCCTGATCGAGCAAACGCTCGGCGGTGTCAAGATCGGCGTCTTCCATGGCAATCCGGGCTCGCCGGACCAGTTCAGCGCTGTCAGGAATCGCCGCGGCTTCGACCACGGCAACCGCCAGCTCGGTCTCACCGCGCAGGAAAGGATCAATCCGGGCCGTGGCGACTTGTACCTCTCGAGATTCCGGTGCCAGCCGGTCAGCACGTTGCAGATAGACCTGCGCCTGTAACCGGTCGCCTTTATCCATCGCGTCATATGCTCGCTCCAGATACTGGTCCACCAGGGCGTTGTCAGCCCCATCTCCGGTCGCCCCGGGTGCCGGATGACCCGGCAACTCCCGGGAGTCTGTGTCGGCGACGTTTCTTTCCTGGTAAGACGCTTCAGCGGCATCCAGCGCCCGGTCCGCTTCGTCCCAGTCGCCTTCCTCCATGGCCGCGTCCGCTTTGGCGAGCAACCTGTCGATGATCCGGCTATAGCCCTCCCGGGCCGCACGGTTATCCGGATCCAGGTTCAGCACTTCGCGGTAATACGCCATGGCATTGTCGTCCGGCGGCGGCTCCGTCAGCCGTCCGTCGACGAGCGCATTTTCCGCTTTGGCGAGTAACGCGTTGATGGTGCCCGGGGGCTGCGGCGCAGAGACCCGTAGATAGATCAGATAACCCACGACCAGAACCGACAAGGCAGCCAGTCCGTAAATACCCCACCGATATTTCGCCAGGTGCCCTTGACCGGGTTTCAGCGGCGCCTTGACCTGCCGTCTGACCGGCATCGGATCCTTTTCAGGCAGGGATGGCTTGGTTTTGGCTTGCGCATTGCCAAGGATCGATCTGACGTCCGCAGTGAACTGAAGAAATTCCACTGCCTCGGGGTCGCCCTGCCAGGAGACCAGGGAAGCGGCCTGTATGGCGCTGAATCCAAGGGGGGGTTCAACCTCGTCAATCAGTACCGGGATCAGCTTCTTGCGCTTGTTGGCCCGATCCGCTTCCTCGAGCACCCATTGCTTGTGCACCGAGGTCGCTGACCAGAGCACGATGACGCAGCGGGCTTCATCGAGCTGGCCGCCGATGACGTCGCGCCAGGTCTTGCCGGCGGGAATGGTCCGATCCCAGAATACCGACCAGCCATAATGCTCGAGAGCCTCGGCGATCCGCTGCGCCCGTTGCTGATCTTCGCGTCCGTAACTGAGAAAGATATCCGTCAACCTAACTGCTCCCTGCCTGACCGAATGTACACCCGGCATCCCCGCTCACGGCGAGCGAAAACCGGCGACGGCCGATTACCGGATGGAGGCAAACCTGCAGCCTTTGCGTACCTGATAGCTCGGAGTATAACACCGGGCTTCGGGTTTGAAGCGGCGGCGCGGGCTCCGGGATTTGCGACCGTAAAAAGCTCATGAACGACGACTCTGCCGGTGCCGCAGCATGAGATAGACCGCCACGGAAAATGCCGATGAACAGAAAATGGCGGCCATGATCACAATTTGGTAGCGCACCGCGATCAACGGCGAAATGCCCGACAGAATTTGCCCGGTCATCATGCCGGGTAGCGCCACCAGGCCGACGGCCAGCAGGCTGTTGATCTGCGGGATCATGGCGGTATTCAGGGCGCTGCTTCTGGCTTTTTCAGGTGTCGACTTGTGCGCCAGTTCGGTATCAAAGCGCTCACCGGCCAGGCTCAGGGCATTCATGGTATTGGCGAGCAGCATACCCGCGAGAGGTATCACATAACGGGGCTGATACCAGGGCTCAAGGTGCAGCACCGGAAGTAGCAGCAATACCAGGATCGAACCGCTGCCGACGAGCAACCCCAGGGTCAACTGCAGAAAGTGGCGGCCATTTTTTCGTTGCAGCGGTCGCAAGGCAATCCACGCGGAAATCAACAGCATAACGGCCATGATCATTAACCCGGGCAGCCAATGCTCGCCGGCAAAAATATAGAGCAGCAAATAACCGATAAGAAGGAGCTGCACCAGCATCCGGGCGGACGCGATAAAGACTTCCCGGACCGGCAGAGACCAGCGGTAGAACAGCAACGCCACCAGCAGTACCGGCGCCATGGCGAGGACCAGTTCGAAATAGCCAATCACCGGCAAATTCATGAAACCATAAAACTCCTTGTCAGGCTCCGGTCAACGCCCTGCAGCCACGGCAACCGGCTACAAGTATTCCGGTAGTTTCTCCAATGTAGCCAGGGTCAGATCCGGCGTCACGGCATCAGCCGGCAGCGGCTCCTGTCGCGGATTGAACCAGCAACTCAGGCACCCGGCGTTGTGGGCCGCCGCCACATCCGCTTCCAGGCTGTCGCCGATATGCAGGATCTGCTGCGGAGCGACGGCGAAATCCCGCCCTACCTGGTGCAACAGCTCCGGGGACGGTTTGGCCCGGCCCTGATGTCCACCCAGATAGTGCTTGTCAAAAAAGCGGGCCACACCAAGCAGGTGCAGGTTCGAATTACCATTGGTCACCGCGACCAACCGGTGGCTTGCCGCCAGCCGGGCGAGCAAATCCCGCGAGGCTTCCGGCACCCTGACCTGATTGCGCCAGTGATAGAAAACGGCAAACGCCGGACTGACCAACGCCGGATCGCCATGGGTTTCCGCCAACATCTGACGCAGCACCGCCTTGCGCAGTACGGTCATATTCTCATAAGCCGGATCACCACTGTGCTTGAGCGTGCTCGAGAACTGGTGAAAGTCATCTGGCGAGAAGCGTTCGCCGAGCGGCGGGTGGGCGTCAGCCAGATAATCGAAACTTTCTGCTTCGGCCTTTTCGATAATACCGCTGTTGTCCCACAGGGTATCGTCCAAATCGAAGCTGAGAATGCTGACCCCGGAAAAGCGCGCCATCAATCGCCGCCTTTTTTCTTTTTCGCCCGGGGGTGTGCCCCGTCGTAGGTTTTCGCCAGATGCTGAAAATCGAGGTGGGTATATATCTGGGTGGTAGTGATATTGGCGTGTCCGAGGAGTTCCTGAACCGCACGCAGATCGGTGGAAGACTCCAGCAGGTGGGTCGCGCAGGAATGCCGCAACTTGTGAGGATGGACGCGGCTGCCGATACCCAGCTTGCGGCCCCAGTGCGCGAGTCGCTGCTGGATGGCGCGCGGCGTCAGACCGGTACCCTTGAGGCTGACGAAAAGCGCTTGCTCGTCCGCCACCGGCAGGCCTTTGCGAACGGCCAACCAGGCCCGGATGGCGTCTCGGGCCTTGCTGCCTACCGGCACTTCCCGCACCTTGTTGCCCTTGCCGAGAACCCGCAGCAATTGATCCGACAGGTCCAGATCCGTCATCCGGATGCCGACCAACTCCGCCAGGCGAATGCCGCTTGAATAGAAGAGTTCCAGAATAGCCCGATCGCGGATTTCGATCGGTTGCCGGTCCGGCATGGCGTCAAGCAGGGCGGAAATGCTGTCGACATCGAAGGTTCGCGGCAGCCGCTTGCCGCCCTTCGGCGCCCGTACCCCGCTGGCCGGATTGTCGGTAACCAGACCTTCCCGCAGCAAATACTCATATAAGCCTCGCAGCGCCGCCATACGCACGGCGATCGAACGGGCCGACAGGCCTTTGCGGTGATATTCCGCCACCAACCCCCGGACCTGATAATTATTGACCTGATCCCAACCGGTCACCCCCTGCGCGGCAAGACTGCCGGCCACGACCGCCAACTGACGGTGGTAATTGCTGACGGTTTGGGGAGAGTAGTGCCTGACCACGGTCAGGTGTCGGGTATAAGCTTCGATCCGGTCGGCCAGCTCAGGACTTTCCGGGAGGCTATTCATCGGAATCGGGCGCTGCCGACCGGACCGCCTACAGGCGACCGATCTGTTTTTCCAGCAGACTGCCGATTATACGCAGAAAGGTGGTGCCCATATCTGCGCTGAAGCGCTGGGGGTCCTTGCTGCCCAGTACGAGCAGTCCGAGTTCGGCGCGATCGCCGAGCGGCACCAGCGCGACCGATTCCAGCTCTTCGTAGTTTTTGAAAAAGAACCCCAACTGCTCGGATATACGCCCGCAAACCGGCTCTTGGTAAGAGAAGACGGAGCCGCTGAAATGATAGATTTCCCCCACCTGGGTCACCTCCACCCCGTCGATCTCGACAGGTCCCGCCGCACACAGCCAGAGTTGGCTTTCGTCGATACCGAAGTCCTCCCTCAGGTGCCGGAACAGAATGGCGGTTATTTCCTGCAACTCGCGAGCGTCAAACAACTCCAGCCAGAGTTTGGCGCATTGACTCAGCAACTCTTCGTTGGCGTGTGCTGCCTGAATCATTTCCGACAGTTGCCGTTGCAGATCGGTGTTCTTTTCCCGAAGCGTGAGCAGTTGTCGCTCAATCAGCGACACCGAGCCAAAGGTCTGATGAGGCAGGTTCAACTCGGCCAGGATTTCCGGGTGGCGTTCGAAAAACTCCGGACTGGAGGCGAGATACCTTGCGACCTGGCTTTCATCCCGATCGGTCAATGTTTTTTCCGCGGCAATTTCTTCTGGGCTCATATTTCAAACTGTCCTTCGAAAACAAATTCTGCAGGGCCGGTCATCGCAACCCCGTGATTTTCTCCTCGCCAGGTCACTTTCAGAGCGCCCCCCGGCAATATGACTTTCACGGACTCATCAAGACTTCCGAGCAAGCGCCCATGTACCACCGCGGCACAGGCGCCGCTGCCGCATGCGAGGGTCTCACCGACGCCCCGCTCATAGACACGCAGCCTGATGGTACCCTTATCCTCGATCTGCATAAAGCCGACATTGGCTTGCTGGGGAAAGTAATTGTGTTCGGACAGCAAGGGCCCGAGTTTGTCGACCGGCGCTTGCGCGACATCCTCGATCTGCAACACGCAGTGGGGATTGCCCATTGAAACCGCACCCACATGATAGCGAATGCCTCCGGCTTCCAGGTGATAACTGACGGAGCGCTCGGCAAATTTGAGCGGCACTTCCGAGGGCTCCAGGCGCGGCTTGCCCATATCAACGGTCACGTCACCGTTCCGCTCCAGGCGGCCTTCCAGCGTTGCCGTGCTGGTCGACAGGCGGGTTTTGTATTTCCAGGTCAAGCCCTTGCGGCGCACGTACTTGGCAACGCAGCGGGCGCCGTTGCCGCAGTGGCCGGCCTCGGAACCATCGGCATTGAAGATGCGGAAATGGAAATCGGATTCCGGATGATGGGGTGGTTCGATCAGTAACATCTGATCAAAACCGATCCCGAAATTCCGGTCGGCCAGGCGCCGGATCTGGGCCTGATTAAAAAAGACGGGTTGGGAAATCGTGTCGACGACCAGAAAGTCATTACCCAGCCCCTGCATTTTCGTAAACTGAATCAGCATGGGATATGGTCCGGGTTATTCTGACGCTTCGGAGTCGTTCTCCAGGTCTTCCTCCAGGGATTCGTCCTCGAACGATTTTTCCTCGAACGATTCATTTCCGGACCGGTTGTCCGGATGATACAGAGGGCCTTTCTGTCCGCAGCCGGCGAGCAGCAAGCTCAAAGCCAGAAGCGGTGCGGCCATCGTCATCAGTTTTTTCTGACTCATCATGGTGGTTACGGGAAAAGGGTAATGCTCCCGATTATAAACGCAAGTCACCGACAATGGCGAACAGGAACTCCCGGGACGCGCCGCCGGGATACCGGGATTGCCTCCGGTAACCGGCCCCACCCGCCCTGCATTTGTCGACCACGCTTTCTTTTGCGGCAACTTCTGGCAAAATGGTGCCGCATTTGCCAGGCCGCCACCCGAACCCCAACCGTGTATGAGGAATCCCGATGACCGAATCCGAATTTCATGATCAGGTTGATGACACCCTGATCGCTATCGAAGATGCCCTCGAGGACACCGGGCTGGATCTCGATTTTGACAACAGCGGCGGTATTCTCACGGTGACCTTCCCCGACCGGTCGAAAATCATTATCAATCGCCAGACCCCGGTCCGGCAGTTGTGGATCGCCGCCCGCAGCGGCGGCTTCCATCTGGATCACGATGTCGACCATCGCTGGGTACTCGACAGCGATAATGAACCCCTGGTCTCGCTGCTGAACCGGCTCTGCAGCGAGCAGGCCCAACAATCCGTTTCACTTGATTTACCATAAATGAGGTCTTTGTCTTGAATCACCAGCCCGCTCCCCAAGATACATCTGATTCCCCGTTGCCCGGCATCGAGCTGAATCCCCCCGGCGAAGCCTCCGCCAGCGTTATCTGGTTGCACGGCCTTGGCGCCGATGGCCACGATTTCGAACCCATCGTCCCGGAGCTGAACCTGGACCCGGCCCTCGCCGTCCGTTTCGTGTTTCCCCACGCGCCGGTACAGCCGGTGACCATCAATAACGGTATCGCAATGCGCGCCTGGTACGACATACGGACACCGGATCTTGCCGAACGCGAAGACGAAGAAGGCCTGCGCCAATCCGCCGGGCTGGT
>JASBTO010000065.1 GCA_030148365.1 Kangiellaceae bacterium | reverse complement strand
AGAAAGTCGTGGTAGAGGATGGTGACAAGCAGGCCATCTTTGAGCCTTTCGACGGTTTCAAGGTTGCCTTTACCATTGATTTCGATCATCCGGTATTCAAGCGCTCAAGCCAGTCCGCGACCATCGACTTCTCCAGCACTTCATTCGTCAAGGAAGTTTCGCGAGCCCGAACTTTCGGCTTCATGAACGATCTGGAATATCTGCGCGCCAAGAATCTGGCGCTGGGCGGCAGTTACGACAATGCCATCGTCATGGATGATTTCCGCATCCTCAACGAAGATGGTCTGCGTTATGACGACGAGTTCGTCAAACACAAGATCCTCGACGCCATTGGCGATCTTTACCTGCTCGGCAACAGCCTGATTGGCGCCTTCCGGGGTGTGAAGTCCGGTCACGCGCTGAACAACAAGTTGATCCGGGCGCTGGTGGCTGACGAATCCGCCTGGGAACTGGTGACCTATGAAGATGCCAGTGCAGCGCCGATTTCCTATATGATGAATCCGGCCCTCGCACTTTAGGCGACAGTCTGCAAAAGCCCGCATCGGGTAAACTGATGCGGGCTTTTTCGTGTCAGTGAGCCCCGAATCCGGCGGGTACCGGTGCGAACGCCGGACGATACCCGGCTGTGAACCATGCTCGATCTCCGGAATTCATTATTACCACTGACTTTACAGGCACTTGCCGGGCTGTTTATACTGCTTGGGCCCATGGGGGAGTGGCGTGTTCAGTCGGACTCCGGCTGAATCATGATTCTGATATTGGCAAGAGAATAATGGCCGGCTGAGCGCAGTCGGGACAGAAGTTCCGGAACCTGATAACGCATTCGGGTCGCTATCAGACCACTTGTCACACAAAGGACAAGGGTGTTATCACGCCAATTGGCAACATGACAGTGGGGCCGTAGATCAGGTTCCAGCAATTCAAGGACGTCGGCATTGAGCTTTTGCAGCCGGGACAACTGTTCCGAAAGCTGTTTAAGCTGGCCGCCTGGTTTTTGCAGGGTTTGCGCGACAGATATCATGGTTTTTTTACGCATGACTGCCATTGTAAAGGCAGATGATGTCCGGGCAAAGTCCAGCAAGGCGAAATTTGGGGAAGGCGGTCAAATGGATGTAATGAACCAAACAACTGAGAAATTCATGCGACTGACGTTAATCAAAAGTTCGAACAAAGGTATCCAGGCTGTCGAGTTCGGCAAGGCGCATTTGCGGCTGCTGATCGCGATAGCCATCCTGATGCCGGTGCTGTGCGGGTTCCTGGGCTACCGCGCCGCGCTCTGGACCAATAACAGCAGCCTGGTGACCGAGGAAACCATTGCCGGCTGGAAAGCCGGGCTGGACGCGCAGCGAGAAGAACTGGACGCTGCCAGAAACCTTTCCCAGCAACAAATCAACGCGATGACCGCCCGTATCGGCCTCCTGCAGGCGCACGTGCTCCGGCTCGATGCGGCCGGCGACAGAATTGTCCAGGAAGTCGGCATTGACGGCAGTGAATTTGATTTTGCCAATGTCCCGGCGGTCGGTGGGCCGGAAACCGCGGATTATACCGAACAACTCTATTCCATTGGCGATGTGACCGGCGCGCTCGACCACCTGGAGCAAGCTATCGTGGCCCGGGAAGAGCAGCTAGACGTGCTCGCGTCGGTTTTGCTGGACCGAAAAATCGACGCGGAAAGCCGCATCGCAGGCCGCCCCATTACGTCCGGTTGGCTGTCCTCACCCTTTGGTAATCGCAACGATCCCTTCACGGGCAAGCGGGCGTTTCACTCGGGCATTGATTTCGCGGGACAAGCCGGCGGCCAGGTGATTGCCACGGCGACCGGCGTGGTGACCTTTACCGGTCGCAGAAGCGGTTACGGAAAGCTGGTCGAAATCAGCCACGGTGACGGCTATACAACCCGGTATGCCCACAACGACGAGATACTGGTCAAGCGGGGCGATATGGTCAGGAAAGGCGCCATGATTGCCAAAATGGGCAATACCGGTCGCTCCACCGGGGCCCATGTTCACTATGAAGTTCTCAAGAATGGCCGCAAGGTCAATCCCTGGAAGTTCGTCAATCGCCGTTAATTCCAGGCTGGGGCTTGAATTCAGTACAACCACCCCCCATCTGAATCCGGAGACACCACAGAGCAGGCTTCTGACTTTCAACCCGCGAGGCAGTGGGTTGAATCCTGTGGAAGACCGGGCTGGCCCCGGCCATTCTGAGCGGTTTCGAGCAGAATCCGAGGACCAAGGGCCGCAGTGCCTTTTCCTTTAGTCGGGAGTGCAAAACAGTTAGAATCGGGGGCTTGCGTGCCGGGGCGATACGCCTGAAAACGGCACCGGCGAAATCCTAAATTATCAAACAAAACAGATATTACTCATGATTGGAAGTGTCCTTACCAAAGTGTTCGGTAGCCGTAACCAGCGGATCCTCAAACAGTTTCAGAAAAAAGTCAGTCAGATTAACGCCCTGGAGGAATCCGTTCAGGCGCTGAGTGACGAGGAATTGAAGGCCAAGACCGACGAATTCAGACAGCGACTCGACGATGGCGCCAGTATCAACGAGATTCTGGTCGAGGCTTTTGCCGTGGTGCGCGAAGCCGGTGTCCGGGTTCTGGGCATGCGCCATTTCGACGTCCAGTTGGTGGGCGGCATGGTGCTGCACGAAGGCAAGATTGCCGAGATGAAAACCGGTGAGGGCAAGACCCTGGTCGCCACCTTGCCGGCCTATCTGAACGCACTGACCGGTGAAGGTGTCCACATCATTACCGTCAATGACTATCTGGCCCAGCGGGACGCCAACTGGATGCGGCCTGTGTATGAGTTTCTGGGCCTGTCCGTCGGCGTCATTCTCTCCGGCCAGTCTCCGGAAGTAAAACGCGACGCCTATGGCTGCGACATCACCTACGGTACCAATAACGAATACGGGTTCGACTACCTCCGGGACAATATGGCCTTCAGCACCGAGGACAAGGTGCAGCGAGACCTCAATTTTGCCGTTATTGATGAAGTTGACTCCATCCTGATCGATGAAGCCCGGACGCCGCTGATTATTTCCGGCGCTGTCGAAGACAGCTCGGACATGTATCGCAAAATCAATACCCTGATCCCGAAACTGGAACTTCAGGAAAAGGAAACCGAAGAGGGTGAAGAGGATACCGGCGATTTCACCATCGATGAAAAGTCCAAACAATGTTATCTGACCGAGAAAGGTCAGGAGCGGGTGGAAGAATTGCTCAAGGAGGCCGGCCTCCTCACCGAAGAAGACAGCCTCTATGACGTCGGCAGCATTACGCTGCTGCATCATGTCAATGCCGCGTTGCGTGCCCACAAGCTGTTCCAGCGGGATGTGGACTATATCGTCCGCGATAATCAGGTCACCATTGTTGATGAGCACACGGGCCGTACCATGGAAGGCCGACGCTGGTCTGACGGCTTGCACCAGGCCGTCGAAGCCAAAGAAGGTGTACGCATCCAGAACGAGAACCAGACCCTCGCCTCGATTACCTTCCAGAACTATTTCCGCTTGTACAACAAGCTGTCCGGCATGACCGGTACCGCGGACACGGAAGCGTTTGAGCTGAATCACATCTACGGTCTGGAAGTGGTGGTCATGCCGACCAACCGGCCGATGATCCGGAAGGATCACGCTGATCTGATCTACCTCAAGCGCGAAGAGAAGTACAAGGCTATCATCGAGCAAATTATTGAATGCCAGCAGCAGGGGCAGCCGGCGCTCGTGGGTACCGTGTCCATCGAATCGTCAGAACTGCTTTCCAGGTTGCTGACCGAGCAGGACATCAAACACCAGGTACTGAACGCCAAGTTCCATGCTCAGGAAGCGGATATCGTGGCCCAGGCCGGACGGCCCGGCACCGTCACCATCGCGACCAACATGGCGGGACGGGGTACGGACATCGTGCTCGGCGGAAATCTGCAGGCGGATCTGGATGCGCTGGGCAGCGACGCCGATGAAGCCGCGCAGGAAAAGGCGAAGGCGGACTGGCAGGAGCGCCACGAGGCGGTACTGAAAGCCGGCGGCCTTGCCATTATCGGCACCGAGCGACATGAATCCCGCCGCATCGACAACCAGCTGCGGGGTCGTGCGGGCCGACAGGGCGATCCGGGCGCCAGCCGGTTCTATTTGTCCCTGGAAGATGACCTGATGCGCATTTTCGCCTCCGATCGCATGGGTGCCATGATGCAGCGACTGGGCTGGGAAGAGGGTGAAGCTCTCGAACACAAGCTCGTTTCCCGGGCCATTGAAAATGCCCAGCGCAAGGTCGAGACCCGCAACTTCGAAATCCGCAAGCAGTTGCTCGAGTATGACGATGTCGCCAATGACCAGCGCAAGGTCATCTACGAGCAACGCAATGAGCTGATGAGCGCCGAGGACATTTCCGAGACCATCACCGCCCTGCGGGAAGATGTCGTCAACCAGGCGATTGATCAGTATGTGCCGCCCCAGTCCATTGAAGATCAGTGGGATGTGCCGGGTCTTGAAGAGCGCATCAAGAAGGATTTCGCCATTGATTTGCCGATCGTCCGGTGGCTTGAAGAGGATGACAATCTTCATGAGGCCAGCCTGCGCGAGAAGATCGTCAATGAATTGCAGTCCGCTTACGAGAGCAAGGAAGAGATGGTGGGTGAAGATGCCCTGAGACATTTTGAAAAGGCCATCATGCTGCAGAATCTCGACACTCACTGGAAAGAGCATCTCGCGGCGATGGATCACCTGCGGCAAGGTATCGGCCTGCGCGGTTACGCCCAGAAAAACCCCAAGCAGGAGTACAAGCGGGAAGCCTTCGAACTATTTGCCACCATGCTGGAATCCCTCAAGTTTGATGTGGTTTCGGTGTTGTCCAAGGTTCAGGTCAAGCGGCCCGAAGAAGTGGACGAACTCGAAGCCCGCAAGCGCCAGGAAGCCAAAGAACGGGCCATGGAGTACCAGCACGCTGAAGCGAGCGCCATGGCAGGTCCCGGGGCCGGTCCTGCGCCGCAACCCGGTCAGCCGCCTCAACCCCCCGCCGAAGCGGCGTCGGCGCAGCCCTTTGTCCGGGATATGCCGAAAGTCGGGCGCAATGAGCCCTGTCCTTGTGGGTCGGGGAAAAAGTATAAGCAATGCCACGGCCGTATCGCCTGATTGCAGGGGTTATTTTTTCGTCTGGACTGCGTTGGAACCCGGTTTAAAAATGCTCATTTACTGTTAGTAAACTCCGCTTTTTAAACCGGATTCCGCCTTGCCAGACAAAAAAATCCCTCTCCGCAACAAAGCAAGGTGGGATTGTGGTTGTTGAGCGCTTTCTGCGAGTCTCATTTCCCGAAAGCGCAGCGCAAATCACCCGCCGCAAAAGCGGCGAAAATAATCGAATGTCAGCAAATTTCGCCAAAAAGATGTGAAAATACGCTATTTTCGGAATCGATAATATGCCGCCCATACCTGCAGATAGCCCCATCCATGTTGTCGCCGCGGTCATTTATTCCGAGGACCAATCCGAAGTCCTGTTGGCGCTGCGGCCGGCCCACTTGCACCAGGGTGGTCTCTGGGAGTTTCCGGGCGGCAAACTGGAGGCGGGGGAGACGGTTGGCAGTGCGCTGATCAGGGAGTTGCAGGAAGAGATCGCCATTACGCCCACCCTTTACCAGCCACTGCTCAAAATCGAGCACGATTATGGTGACAAGCAGGTGTTACTGGATGTCTGGGCAGTCACGGCATACTCGGGACAGCCCGAGGGCCTTGAAGATCAGCGCCTGGAATGGGTGCGGCTCGAGCATCTCGATAATTTTGAATTCCCCGCAGCCAACCGCCGGATTGTCGAGCAGATCGCCAGCTAGCCGGGGCTCAATCCAGCTCTTCAGTAAACTCGTTATGTTTTTCGTCAGTGACCACTGACTTACCGGGAATACTTCTACGCCCTTCAGCCCACTCGCCGAGGTCGATCAGTTTACATCGCTCGGAGCAAAAGGGCCGGAATGCGCTTTTCTCGCTCCAGGGTACGGATTTCTTGCAGGTCGGGCAGGACACTATGCGTAAATCTGGTTTGCTCATATCAGGGACAACATGTTTCCGGTTGATTAACAAAGGGCCAGGTCGAAGGGCACATCCGCAGGCGTCTGGGTGGCGTGGCCGGTGCCGCCCCCTTCGAGAAATCTGACACTGATGTGGCGCCGTGAGGCACTGACTTCCGGGTAGAACGGCAAGTCGCCAGGCACGGCAATCCGGATCAGGTCATGACTATTGGCGAAATCCTGCTGGAAAAAGCCGCCGTCTGCAACCTGCTCGGCGAATTTGCCTTTTTCCCGCAACAGGCGCAGCAAAACGCGGATGCAGGTACTGAGTCCGCTCAAATCCTGCATCCAGCTGCCGAAGCGCTGCTGGCGGACTTCTGCAGGCTGGTTGAGGAAATAGTGCAACTCCGGCAGGTCAAAACAACAAGCGCCGCCGGGGATGCGGATCCGGTGCTTGGCGGCTTCGAGAAAGGCATCGTTGCGGATTTCCATGCCGAATTTTCCCTGGTAGCCGCGCAGCCAGTCGCTGATTCTCTCGAGCTGCTCGAGAAAGCGGGTCAGTTTTGATTCATCGATATTGGGGTTGCCGAGCAGTTTCTGGAAATGGCTGGTGTGGTTTTCGAGGGCCTTGATGAATTCCGCCTTGATGTCACCACGGTCGAGGCATTCGAGTAAATCGAGAAGATTTAGCAGGGCGGCGCGGTCGAGACCGGGGTCCCCCTGGGCGAACAATAACTGCTGCTGGGCAAACAGGTGCTCGAGTCGCAGACAGGTGCGCGTATGTTCGTCCAACGGGTGTTCGTAAGTTAGGATTTGCTCCTGCATGGTCCCGATCAATTATCCCGTCAGCGCAGGTTGGTTTTATTGCGTGCCAGTGTAGTGTAGTT
>JASBTO010000063.1 GCA_030148365.1 Kangiellaceae bacterium | reverse complement strand
CGGCCGTTGCCTTGTTCGCCGTCCCAGAGAGCGATGACGCGAACACTAGATGCGATGTCAGTGGCGCGGTGCAAGAGCCAACGGTTGTATTCTTCCCAGGGGCTTTTCTGGTTGTCGGACTGCCAGCGATTGAATTGCTCCATGGAGAGACTTTCCACTTCGGTCTCTTCGAACAGATTCCGGAATCGGTCGCACCAGATTTCGCCCGCGAAATCGACGGAGGTCTTGCTGAAATCCTCGGGCGGCATGGGCAGCAACATGCGGCTGGGAATGCCGAGATCGCGACAAGCTTCGTGGAAAAGAATGTCGCCGCCGCAGGCGCCCCCGGCAAGGCCGATCGCCAATGAGTGTTCGAGTGAAATTGCCGAGAGCACATCTACGATGGCACGGTAAGCAGCGGCTTCCCGTGACGCCGGGAATCGTGTTTGCTCTGCGTCCGGCCGATCCAGCATATGGCCGGCAAAAACCACTGCGGTTTCATAGTCCTTTGGCACGCATTCTCCGACTCGAATTGCCCAGCCCGCGCTCGTGCCGCGGGTATCGGCAAAAATGATATACTCGAGTTTATGCCGACCCGGTTTGTGTAACAAGCCGGGGTTAAGTCACAAGGGACTGACTTATGTCTGGGATATTCGTAAGTTACCGACGTAGCGACAGCGCCGGCTTCGCCGGACGGCTCGCACAAGCTCTCTCTGATCATTTTGGCCGTGCGATCGTGTTCCGGGATATCGAGGATATCGAACCCGGCCTCGATTTTGTCGAAGCCATCAATAAAAGTATTGGCGACTGTGATGTGCTTCTGGTGGTCATGGGACCGACCTGGGCTACTACCCGTAACGCCGCCGGCAAGCCCCGACTGGAGAATCCCGAAGACTTCGTCCGTTTGGAGATTGAAGCCGCTCTCAAGCGCGACACCCGCATTATTCCGGTGCTGGTCAACGGCGCGGAAATGCCGAAAAAAGACTCGATCCCCGAGAGTCTGCAGCCCATCCTGCGTCGCAATGCCTTTGAGATGTCCGACGCCCGCTGGAATTTTGATACCAACCGTCTGATCGAATTGCTGGAGAAATTCCCTGCGCTCAAGGCCGCAGCCGAGGAACACCACAGCAAGGATCCGAAGCCGGTTCCGCCACCACCTCCGCCACCGAAAAAAAAATGGAGCGACTCATTGTTGAAAGTCGCCGGGATATTTTTTGTGGTGTTCCTGATTATCGCCGGCGTCGGCCTCATCATTCCGGACGACTGGGTAGAAGACCAACCCGCCAACCAGAATCTCGAAGACGTTGACGATTACGATGATGAGTACGGGGCGTTCAGCGAAGATCTGGTGGCGAGTAAGGATATAGTCGATAACGACGAGACCGGGGAAGCCTACGCGGAAACGTCCGCTGCGGATTCGGCTGAACCGACCTCCAATGACGACGTAGCCGGGGGGGTCGTGCAGCGCGAGACAGCGACAATCCAGGCGCCCGACAGCGGGAATCAGACAACAGCGGTTACCCGGGACCTTACCGGCGTCTGGCAGGACAACTATGGCGCCCAGTTCATGATCGACCATGACACATCCGACGGCAGTTTTGAAATCTTCACGGAGCAGGTGCTGGCAATGGGCAATCCGCCCGCCGAAGGTATTGTCAGCGGCAACCAGCTCAACACCCATTTCGTTGGTATGGACGGCAATTATTATCAGGCCTTTTACGAGATTAGTACCGACTGGAAAACCATGAACGGACGGGTCGTTAATACCAACACCGGCATGCAGGAGGCCTCCTGGCTGAAGCGGGTCCGGAATCCAAGGCTGGAGAGGATGCTCGAAGAATACTAATTCTGTCTTTTTGGAGTGAAGTACAAGGACGTACAAAGTTAGTGAGTGCAGAGACGCGCAAGCATGATTAGACCGTATCCTGTTGGCCGGCTTTTCGGCGGAGGCCGGAATCCAGCCCTTGAGGCCCGTACGCCGCTGACCGACTGGATTCTGGCCTGCGCCGGGGAGATAGCAAGAATGCGTGCTTTTATTCTGGCCCCTTCCTCACACCTGCAATTGCCGATACGCTGATCGCAACTCCTCCAGTGTTTGACAAAGCTGTTCACGTTTTTGGGCTTTCTTGCCACCTGTCTTGCTGAGCTTTGTATCGAGCATCAGGATGATGAAATCCAGATCGACTCGCTGGGTGCGGAGTTGGCGCGGGGAGGCACCGCGTTTTTTGGCGGTGACGTAGCAACTGATAATTTCTTCCTGACAATCGGCGAGCTCACCGGTGGCGAGCCCCTTGGCGAGCAGGCAATTGGGATGGATGATACCGCTCCAGAAAGTGGGCGCCACCGCCTCTTCCTGTTCGCCGGTAAGCTCCGTTTGCTGCATCAGCACTTTCAGTGATTTGCAATCCGGGAAACGCTTGCGCTCGATCAGATCGTCGTCATCCACGGGCAACTTGTTGTCAATCAGGGACAGCACCGTCTGACCGATCAGCCAATTGATCAAGGGGTAGGCATCGACAGAGTCAAAGTGGCGGAGTTGCTTCTTGTGGCTGACACGGTATGCGGAGACCATCTTGCGGAGACTCGCACGGATAAGATCGGGCGTGACGGATTTGTCCCCCTGTCGATAGGCCTCGCAAAGCACGTAAGCTTCCCGTTTGTGGGCGGAGCCGAGAATGGCATAACGGTGCGGGGTGCCGCCAAGGACATTGAGGTTGTAGATTCGGGCCTTGGCCTTGTTGATATGCTCGAGTGCTTTTGCCTTGAGTTTTTCAAGCGCGGCTTTGCGTTCGGATTGCTTCAACGCCATGCAGGCGTCCTGCCCTTCCAGCCAGGATCGCAAACCGAGGCGCGCTTCAATGTTGGCAAAGTTCTCGACTTCCCGCACATTGAGGGTCGCGTTATTGGAGAGCAGGGACTTCTGGTACCAGCGCAGCGACTCCTCGAAGTTGTCGAGCTCCGCATAGGCGCGGGCGAAGGCGGCGCAGACCGCGGCGTCCTTCAGCCAGGCATCGGGCGTACTTTCACGAATGGCCTGCAACTCCTCAAGCAGGACGACGGATCTTTCCGATGATGCGGTATTGGCCGCCTGGATGATGTTGTTGGTCTCGACCAGTGCCTGGGACAGGGTGACAAACTGGTGACCTTCGTCCTGACGACGGCTACTGCTGTGCTCCTTGAGGCGGTAGTCGGGATCACCGTAACACTGGTAGGCGCCCCAGGTATTATCGCCCGGATAGTTATTGAAAATACGGCTGCGGGCCGCCTGCACCGCTATACCGAACCTCTCGCCGTCGAGCATTTCGCTATAAAAGGTCTCGGCAAATTCCGCGGCCGCCTGATCACCCACGGCCCAGCCAGCCGCCACCACTGCCTTGACGCCCATCTCAATCAACTGGGTGGCGAGATTGGCCGCCAGCTTGTGGCGGCTACCACGCAATTGATTGACCAGATCTGGGTCCTCATCCTCGATCTTGCCGAGGTGACAGCAATTGATGAAGACCAGATCCGGCACCTGGGCCATCTGGTTGATTTCCGTCGGCGTCAGGAACAGATTGTTGCCGAGCACCATGCCCGATACTTTCAGGCCACTGCCGTCTCCTTGCTTGCCTGCATCACCTGTCTCGGCGGGTAACTCGTACTGATAAACGCCATGACCGGCCAGATGCAGGATCCGGTAGTCACTGGTGAGCAGGGTCTGGATGATACTGCTGGCGTGACTGCCAATCTCCGAAACCACCTTGTAATCATTATGGGCTAACTGACCGGCCACCAGCTGCGCTTCCTCCCGTGCGGCGGGCAGGGGCGGGAACTCGCTCGGCGGATCACCGACCACCAGCGCCCGGGCCTCGGTCGTCATCTGCACCTGCTCCCGGTACCGCTCGGTTCGCAACTGGCGCACCATGCCGGCCTGCACAGACAAGGGCTTGTCTTCAAAACCACGTCGGTTATAAAGCAATTCCCAGGGATAGGCAGCGGTGTGCCGATCGAGCACCAGCACCAGGGATTCCTGATTATGGCTGTAGGATTTCAAGCGATTGGGAAAGAGTAGTTCATAAAGGGTCGCGGCGGTCGTGTCGCTGTCAGCGAGGCCACTGATGGCGTTGTCGATAAAACCGTCGACGAGGGCCCGCTGGGTCGGTTGCAGGCTAACCTCGACCCGGGCCTTGTCCGTCAGGGTGGTAAATTTCAGAGCGCCGCTCGGTAACTCCAGGATCTGCAACCGCCGCCACCAGCCCACGTTGTCATCAAAACTGATCCGGCGCTGGCCGCCCGGCACTTTTTGCAGCAGGATTTCAAGATCAAAATAACGTTCAAATTCCGGGTTGCAACAAATGCGGCGCAGACTGTCGATAGCCGCGACCGCCTTGTCCTGATAAAGCTCCAGAAAGTTAAGCTGCTCGATCCGGACCCGCACGCCTGACTCCTTGAAGATC
>JASBTO010000047.1 GCA_030148365.1 Kangiellaceae bacterium | reverse complement strand
GGGACGCGCGGGACCGGGCAATCGAAATTGTCTCCATCCCGGAGCCGGAGGCCCGTTATCTGGATGGTCAGCGCATGCCCCTCTCCTACATCAATTTCTATCTGGCCAATGGCGCGGTGATCATGCCGGGCTTTGGCTGTCCCCAGGATGATGCCGCCCTGCAGATCCTCAAGGAGCAGTTTCCCGCCCGGGACGTCGTGCAACTGCCGGCGCTGGAAATTGTGCTGGGCGGCGGCGGCATCCACTGCATTACCATGCAGCAACCGCTATGACACCTTTCAGATCTGATTTCGGGAACCCACAATGAGAAAAATCACTTTCGCCGCCACCCAGTTTCAGGTCAGCGACCTGCTGGACGACAACATCGCCACCGGCGAAAAGCTGGTGCGGGAAGCCGCGGGCAAAGGCGCCCAGGCCATCTTGCTGCAGGAGCTGTTTGCCGGCCCCTATTTCTGCAAGGATCAGGATCCCAAGTACTTCCACTGGGCGGAAGAATTCAACAACAGCCGCGTATTGAAGCATTTTTCCGCACTCGCCAAAGAGCTGGAAGTGGTGCTGCCGATCAGCTACTTCGAACGCTCGGTGAATACCTATTTCAATTCGCTGGCGATGATCGATGCCGATGGCCGGATCCTCGACAATTATCGCAAAACCCATATCCCCGATGGCCCCGGCTATCAGGAAAAATATTACTTTGCCCCGGGCAACTCCGGCTTCAAGGTCTGGGATACCCGCTTTGGTAAACTGGGGGCCGCCATCTGCTGGGATCAGTGGTTTCCGGAAACCGCCCGGGTGCTGGCACTGATGGGCGCGGAAGCCATCTTCTATCCGACCGCCATCGGCTCCGAACCCCAGGCCCCGGACTGGGATTCCAGCGGTCACTGGCAACGGGTGATGCAGGGTCACAGTGCCGCCAATATGGTGCCGGTCATTGCCTCCAACCGCTTGGGCGAGGAACAGGGTACCGCCGCCAGGCTCAGCTTCTATGGCAGCTCTTTTATCACCGACAATCTCGGCGCCAAGGTGGTCGAAGCGGATCGTCAGAACGAGACCGTCATAACCGCCACATTCGATCTCGATCAATTCGCGGAGCAACGGGCCAGCTGGGGTCTGTTCCGGGATCGCCGGCCTGAGCATTACAACCGGATCACCGGCCTGTAACGACGGGACGTCCGCTATTGGCTTTTCCCGGCCAAGCCATTAGGATGGATTTTTTACCAACAAGAACAGGACTTTCCATGAAACTGGCCCTCACCTCTCTGGCGCTCGTCAGCGCGCTGGCATTGACCGGCTGTGATCCCGCCACTGATACCGAAACCAGCCGCAACGCTGCCCCTGCCGAACAGAAAACCGCGCCGGACAGCGCCGTTCACAGTGAGCAGGATCAGGCCTTTGAGGATTTCAAGAAAGGCTTCATTGATGAGATGTGGCGCCAGTATCCGACTTACGCCCTCTATTCCGGTTACTACGAGTATGATGCGAAGTTGCCGGTGCCCGACGCGGCCCGTCAACAGGCCCAACTCGAAACCACCCGCAAGACGCTTGAGGAGTTGCGACAATATTCTCCGGATGAACTCAATGCCGCCAACGCAACGGATTACTACCTGATCGAGAATGCCCTGGAATCGAATATCTGGAATGTCACCCGGTTCAAGCCCGGTGAATGGAACCCGGCCAGTTACAATGTCGCCGGCGCTTTTGGCCTGATCCTCAACACTGACTACAAGCCGCTCGACGAACGTCTCCTGACCATCTCCGAGCGACTCGTGAATGTTCCGGCCTATTACGAGGCGGCCAAGGCCAACATTACCACGCCGACCCTTGAGCATACCCAACTCGCCATCCAGCAGAATCAGGGTGCGCTTGGCGTATTCGGTGACTCACTGATGAAAAAGGTCGCTGACTCCGGCCTCTCCGGGGAAGACAAGTCCCTGCTCGAAAGTCGCGCCCAGGCCGCCCAAACCGCAATCAATGATTACCTCGCTTTTCTGACCAACAAGGTCGGCGAACTCAAGGCCAACGGCAACGCCCGCCCGTTCCGGATCGGCGAGACCCTGTTCAATGAAAAATTCGAACTGGATATCGTCTCCGATTATTCTGCGGAAGAGCTCTACCAACTGGCCCTGCAGGAGAAGGATCGCCTCCATTCAGAGATGATCAAGCTGACTGATCAGCTCTGGCCGAAGTACATGGGCGATCAGTCCAAGCCTGAAGAGTCGCTGGCGGCGGTGAAACAGCTGATTGACAAGATTTCCGTCAAGCACGTCAAACGGGACGAGTTTGTCGAGGCGGTACGGGCCCAGATCCCGGAGCTGACCGCTTTTGTCAACAAGCATGACCTGCTGACTCAGGATCCGGAAAAACCGCTGGTGGTCCGGGAGACGCCCGAATACCAGCGCGGCGTCGCCGGCGCTTCCATCAACGCCCCCGGCCCCTACGATCCGGGCGCCAATACCTACTACAACGTCACCCCCCTTGATCACTACACCGACGAGCAGGCGGAAAGCTACCTGCGGGAATACAACCACTACATCCTGCAGATCCTCAACATTCAC
>JASBTO010000037.1 GCA_030148365.1 Kangiellaceae bacterium | reverse complement strand
GCTCCGGCGTCGCAAGAGCGTCCGGCAGATCGTCGAACATCTTGTCAGAACCCCGGCCGTCGTTGGCCAGAATTTCCAGCAGACGAGCACCGGTATACAGGGCGTCGTCGAAACCGAACCAGCGCTCCTTGAAGAAGATATGTCCACTGCACTCTCCGGCCAGCAACGCACCGGTTTCCCGCATCTTGGACTTGATCAGGGAATGGCCGGTTTTCCACATAATGGCCTTGCCGCCATGGCCGGTAATGACGTCGGCCAGATGCCGACTGCATTTGACGTCGAAGATAATTTCCGCGCCATGATTGCGGGACAATACATCCATCGCGTACAGCATCATCTGCCGGTCCGGCCAGATGATTTTTCCGGATGCGGTCACAACGCCCAGGCGATCGCCGTCTCCATCGAAGGCCAAACCGATATCAGCTTGTTCGGACTTGACCAGTTCGACCAGCTCGGCCAGGTTTTCCGGCTTGCTCGGATCCGGATGATGATTCGGGAAGGTGCCGTCGACATCGGTATAAAGGCCGACCACCTCGCAGCCCATGGCCTGATACAGTTGCGGCGCAAAACCGCCGGCTACACCGTTTCCGCAATCAACCGCCACTTTCAGCGGCTTGGAAAGGATGACATCTCCGACCACGCGATTGATGTAGTCGCCGGAGACCCGCGCGTCTTCCTCACTGCCTTTACCGTGCAGGAAGTCGCTGTTCTGGATCCGCTGGTACAGGCCCTGAATGTCATCGCCGGACAGGGTCTCTCCGGCCAGGACGATTTTCAGGCCGTTATAATTGGCGGGATTATGGCTACCCGTGAGCATGACGCCGGAGCGTGACGCCAGATAATTCGTTGCAAAATACAGTAGCGGAGTGGGAACTTCGCCAATGTCGATAACGTCCCGGCCACTCTCCCGAAGACCGGTTTTCAGGGCTTCCACCAAGGACGGGCCTGACAGCCGTCCGTCCCGGCCGACGACGATTTTCTGCTCACCCCGGGCATAGGCTTCGCTGCCGATGGCCCGACCGATTTGACGCACCACCTCTTCCGTCAGTGTCTCGCCGACAATGCCCCGGATGTCGTAGGCCCGGAAAATCCCGGGATTGACCGAGTTACTGTCCAGCGCCTCGCTTTGTGCGGTAGTGGCCAGGTCGTCGCTGTCATCGCGCAAAGCAGCGATCAGCGAATCGCTGCGCGGCTGGCTGGCATTCGGGTCCGGCTCGGCAGCCGCATTTTCCCGGTTCTCGGCACCGGCTGGCGCGCCGGTATCGCCCTGCTTGCGCCAGGTGCGCACCAGGGTGGCCACCATTTCCTGGAAGAACGCCAGTTTGAATGCCAGCTTTTCGGCACTCGCGGGGTTACGCCGCTTGTCAGACAGCAATTTGATAAGGTTGCCGCCATCGGCTTTCAAGGCCTGTTTGAGACTGTGCACCGGCAACAGTACCGCTGCCGCCAGCGCGGCCAGGATGGCAAGGACACCCAACCAGAACCAGTAGCCGGTCCGGGGATTGCTGATCGCGTCGGGATCAGCCGGCCAGTAGGCAAGCGACCAGAAGGCGCCCGCCAGCCCCGATTCGGCCATGGGTGCACCGTCCAGGAATTGCTGATCGCCCTGCCGGGCAATCACGTGCATGCCACCGTCATAGTTCTGACGCAGCTCGACAAAGCCGTCGGTGCCCTTGTAGATGTCGGCAAGCAGTTGCTTCAGGCGCTCGGGCCCGAAAGCGACCAACAGCACGCCGGCAATTTCTTCACCGCCGGTAACGGGCGCCATCAGCGGCAGATAGCCTGTACTGTTCCTGGACAGAATCATTTCCGGGCTGACGACCATGCCATTGGCGGTTTTACGCAACAGATCGAGAGTCACATGGGTTACTGGCGGCGTGGATTCGGTATTGACGATCAATGCGTTGGCATCCAGGATGCGGACACCGGAATTGCCCGGCAGCCGTACACTGATCTCGTCTTCGAAGCGGGTAATGGCGGCCTCATTGCCGGCCTCCAGGGCCGCGGCAATCTCCGGATCCCGCGCCAGGGCGGCAACCGTGTCCTGCCAGCTTTCGACGTTTTCGACGACCAGTGCAGCCTGTCGGTCCAGTCCGCTTTTCAGCAGTGCTTCGCCCTGATTTTGAGTGGGAATAACGACGACGAAATAGTACAGCAGAAAGGCCACGGCCAGAATGGCGACCAGGGCGGCCAGCAAAGGCACTTGAAAAAAAGAAAAAACTTTATTCGACTTGGATTGACTTCTAGTTAGCATTAATCAGATTCCCATGACTGCCCGCATTCCGTGCTTATTCCGCAGCGAGGCCCCTTCCCGGTATGTTAAATTTTTTACTGCCAGCCGGCCAATTCCGCCGTCAGCCTTATGATATTTCCGGCTATTGTTTTTTTGTGGTCTGGTCCAAAGCGGCTTTGCCGGAGTTCGCCGCTCGACCGCCATAATGCCACAATCGTATTCTTATCACTATTAAAACCTGAGTCCGCTGCGGTGACATCATTGGCGCAAATCAGACCCACTTTCTTTTTGTCGAGCTTGGCGGCGGCATGCTCCAGAAGATTTCCGGTCTCGGCGGCAAATCCGACGCTGAACACCTCCGGATATCGGGCCGTGACCGTCGCCAGGATATCGGGGTTTTCTTCCAGTTCGAGAACAGGATTCTGTACCGGCTTCTTGAGTTTCTGATCCGCGACCTCGCGGGGCCGGAAGTCAGCCACTGCCGCACAGCCGATAAACAGCGCCGCGTCCCCTAGCGAGGATTCGACGGCAGCCAGCATCTCCCGGGCTGACTCCACATCAATACGCGTGCAACCGGCAGGCGTAGCAAGTGACACCGGACCGGCCACCAGCACCACCTCGGCTCCGAGGGCGCGGGCGGCTTCGGCAAGGGCAAAGCCCATCTTTCCGGAACTGTGGTTGGAGACATAGCGCACCGGGTCAATCGCTTCCCGGGTCGGACCGGCCGTGATGACCACCTTGCGGCCCTTGAGCAGGGGGCGGCCAAAGCACTCGTCCCGAACCCGATCGAGGATATCCGACGGCTCCAGCATACGGCCGGGGCCGACCTCACCGCAGGCCTGATCACCGGACGCCGGACCCCAGAGGGCAATACCTCGCGACTGCAAGCGCTCCATATTGTCGCGGGTAGCGGCATTGGCCCACATTTGCTGGTTCATGGCCGGCGCCGCAACCACCGGCGCGGATGTGGCGAGACATAAAGTGCTGAGCAGATCGTCAGCCATACCCGCCGCCAGCCGGGCCAGAAAGCCGGCCGAGGCCGGCGCAATCAGGACCAGATCCGCCCAGCGGGCCAATTCAATATGACCCATGGCCGCTTCCGCGGCCGGATCCAGCAACTCCGTGTGTACCGGATTGCCGGACAGCGCCTGGAAAGTCATGGGCGTGATAAAAGCCAGCGCTCCCCGGGTCATTACCACCCGCACGCTGGCGCCTTCCCGGATGAATTGCCGGCAAAGCTCTGCGCTCTTGTAGGCGGCAATGCCGCCGCTAACGGCCAGCAATATCTTTTTGTCTTTCAGTCCCATATCGGGTTTGGCTCTCCACGCGACTCGCAAAGGCTCGCCAACAGCAGGCGGCTCCAGAGCGCAGTTTACTATTTCGCTGACAGCAATCCTAGTTGATCGCCCGGGACGCCCGGAAAAATTCCCTTTACCATCAATAACAAAGCTGCTGATACGGGACAGGGAATGTCAATCTGCGAATGGCCACCGGGAGAACGCCCCCGGGAAAAACTCATCGACCGGGGCCCGGCTGCCTTGTCAGACGCCGAATTACTGGCCATCTTTCTGCACACCGGCAGTCGGGGTCGAACCGCCGTGGATCTGGCCCGGGAGCAACTCACCGCCTTCGGTAACCTGCGCAAACTGCTGGCAGCACCCGTTGCCGAGTTTTGCCGGCAGCCCGGCCTTGGCACCGCCCGATACGCCCTCCTGCAAGCTGCCCTCGAGCTCAGCCGCCGCTATTTGCAGGCGAGCCTCAGCGCCGGCGATGCCCTGACCAGTCCGGATGCCACCCGCCAGTACCTGAGCCTGCAGCTTGCCCACCACGGCAATGAGGTCTTCGCCGCTTTGTTTCTCGACAATCAGCACCGGATCATCGCCTGGGAGGAGCTGTTCCGCGGCTCCATCTCCTCGGCACAGGTCCATGCCCGGGTTCTGGTTCAACGGGCCTTGCAGGTCAACGCCGCCGCCATCATCCTGGCCCACAACCACCCGTCGGGGGTCGCGGAGCCCAGTGCCGCAGACCGGAATATCACCCGACAACTGAAAACTGCGCTGGATCTGGTGGAAGTGCGGCTGCTGGATCATTTCGTGATTGGAGATGGTGAGGCTGTATCCTTCGCGGAGCGCGGTTTGATCTAGGTCCGCCATCTTGGAGCAATGTCGCGTAGCGGCCGGGTTTTCTTGCTATCGGGTAGTGGTTCTGGTATAAAGTGCGGCCTTTTCGGGTCACCCGGTTTCCGGCGCCTTTTTTGAGCGCGGAGCCAGCAGTCAGAAATTTTTGGAGGCAGCCATGTCCAAAGTATGTCAAGTAACCGGCAAACGGCCGATTACCGGGAACAACGTTTCCCACGCGAAGAATCGCACCCGTCGTCGTTTTCTGCCGAACCTGCACAACCACAGGTTCTGGGTTGAAAGCGAGAAACGTTTCGTCAAACTGCGTGTTTCTGCCAAAGGCATGCGCATTATCGACAAGCAGGGCATCGACAGTGTCCTCGCGAAACTCCGCGCCAGCGGCGTCAAGGTTTAAGGAGCAGAGTCATGCGCGACAAAATCAAATTGGTATCCACCGCTGAAACCGGTCACTTCTACACGACCGACAAGAACAAGCGTAATATGCCCGGCAAAATGGAAATCAAGAAATTCGACCCCGTAGTGCGCAAACACGTGCTCTACAAGGAAGCGAAAATCAAGTAATTTCCCCGCCTCCAAAAATGAAAAAGCCCGGATTTTCCGGGCTTTTTTATGCGCGCTCTCCGGCCTGTGGCCGGAGCCGGCTTCAGGCCGGAACCGGCATCGGTACCAATGTCCGCAGTTGTCTGGCGAAATCCTGCAAAGCCTTGATTCCGGTCGCTTCAGCTTCTGCACACCATTGCTTCAGCGCCGCGATCAGCTCGTCCTTGTCGAGAGAGCGCTGCTGCCACAATGCCTTGAGTTGCTCCTGATACTGGTGCACCACCTGCAAGGTCTGGCTGTGGTCGAGCAGTGCCTGCAGCCGGGCCTTGTCAGCCTCGCGTACCAGGGAGTGATCCCGGGTCAGCGCCACCCGGGCACGCTGGAACATTTTCTTGCCGGCTTTGCCCGCCCGGCTTTTCTCTTCCTGCAATACCGGCAGGATGACCTCACGGGAATAGCTGGCCAGCACCTGAAAACGGTTGTGGATTACCGCGGTCAGGGTATCCCCGTCCACCAGCGCCTTCTCGGCGTGGACGGCGGGTTTCGGCGGCACCCGCTTGACCTTGACCAGGCCCAGGGGTTTGAGGAGGCTGATCACCAGCCAGCCCATGTCGAACTCCCACCACTTGACGGAGAACTTGGCCGAAGTG
>JASBTO010000031.1 GCA_030148365.1 Kangiellaceae bacterium | reverse complement strand
CAGTTGCAGCTGATCAGCTTTGGCCAGCGTATCGCCGGAAAAGTGCGCGCTGCGCAGGCGGGTGGTGAAGCCATTGCCGCTGATATCCAGAAACAGCTGATGCTGATCCGGAGTCAGTGCAAATTCAGTTGTGCTTGCCTTGTCGTTGTCGAACAGGGGAGTGGCCGCGAAGCCGGTGGCGGAGACGCTCGCCAGAATCAATGTAGCCGCCCATCGGCGGAAACTGGTTTTGGAACTCAAAAACATTACTTGTCCTCTTACGGTAAATCCTGGCCGTTTCAAAAACCGGGAAGGCCGCAGATTGTTTAACCAAAATTTCCTGAAACTTTGTATGACCGGTCGTTCTTGTTGTCTTGTCCTTGACCGGGCGCCGATTGTGACGGCAAAGGCGGGGCGCTTTCGTGAACTGGATTCGGTTTAAGGCTATCGACAAAAATTATCCGGTCATAATCTGAACTCAATCACCGGCATTTTGTGAGCCGGTCGACTTTTTCCAGGAATTTGGTATTACGAAAAATTATATTGAAATAATTTTATTCAGAAATTGCAATATTTTTTAAAGGAACAACTTTGCAAAAGCTTCTGTATCGGTGGCCGGTCGAATCAGTCGTTTACGCAATGTGAGTCGCAGCGCTCCGGCCCATAGCAGTGTGGCGCCTGTCCGGCAGGCATAAAAAAACCCGGCGTCAGCCGGGTTTTGTAGAGCGGGTGGAAATTACCATCCGCACTGGCGGTTCTGGTTCTGCTCGTCCAGCCAGGTTTTCAGCGGTGCGAAATAATCCAGGATCGCGGTGGCATCCATTTCGCGGCTGCCGGTCATGGCTTCCAGAGCTTCCTGCCAGGGCTTGCTGGAACCCATCTCCAGCATTTGGTTCAGCCGCTCACCGGCCTCCTTGTTGCCGTAAATGGAGCATCGGTTGAGCGGATCCTTGTTGCCCGCAATTTCGCACAGATCCCGGTGAAACTGGAATTGCAGGATGTGCGCCAGGAAATAGCGGGAATAGGGCGTATTGCCGGGGATGTGGAACTTGGCGCCCGGATCAAAATCTTCTTCGCTGCGGGCTACCGGCGGCTTGATACCCTGATATTTTTCCCGCAGTTTCCACCAGCCGGCGTTGTATTCCTCCGGCGAGATTTCGCCGTTGAAGACCTGCCAGCGCCACTGATCGACCATCAAACCGAAGGGCAGAAAGGCAATCTTGTCCAGCGCCTGCTTGAGCAGCAAGCCGATATCCTTGTCAGCGGCCGGTTGCTCGTCGATGAGTCCCAGATCGACCAGATACCTGGGCGTCATGGACAGGGCAATGGTATCGCCAATCGCTTCGTGGAAGCCGTCGTTGGCGCTTTCCTTGTAGAGGTGGGGTTGCTGGTTGTAGGCGCGCTGGTAGAAATTGTGACCGAGCTCATGGTGAACGGTCTGGAAGTCTTCGCTGTTGACTTCAGTACACATCTTGATGCGCAGGTCATCGACATTGTCGATGTTCCAGGCACTGGCGTGGCAGACCACGTCCCGATCACGGGGCTTGGTAAACAGGGAGCGGGTCCAGAAGGTATCGGGCAGCGGCTCAAAACCGAGCGAGACAAAGAAGTTTTCCGCAGTCTCAACCATCTTCTTGGCATCGTAGCCCTTTTCCTTGAGGATTTTGGTCAGATCGTAACCCGGATCCGCATTTTCCGGCGCCACCATCTCGTAGACATTGCCCCAGCTCTGGGACCACATGTTGCCGAGCAGGTGCGCGGGGATGGGACCGGATGCCGGAGCGACCTCTGCGCCGTACTCTTCGTTCAGGTTGGCCCGGACGTGACAGTGCAATGCCTCATACAGAGGTTTGACTTGTCCCCACAGGCGATCGAGCTCGCCGGAAAATTCGTCCGCGGGCATGTCGTACTTGGACCGCCACATGGCGCCGGTATCGGCATAGCCCAGTTCGTTGGCACCTTCGTTGGCGAGCTCCACCATGCGCTGGTAAGGCGCGCGCATTTTTTTGGAAATTGTACGCCAGCCGACCCAGGCGTCGAGCAACTCGTCAGGGTCCCGGGAAGTGCGCAGGACTTCGCTGAGTTCGCCCAGGGTCCGGCAACTGCCGTCGGCCTTGCAATATTTGCCTTTGCCGTAATCGGCTTCGAGGTTGGTGGTAATGGTGGCCAGTTCTTTGGTCTTGGCCGCGTCGGCGGGAGCTGCCAGGGTCAGTTGCTGTTTGATTTTCTCCAGTTTGCGATCCAGATCATAGGGCAGGTCCAGATCATTGAAACGCTTGGCCTCGTTGGCGAGACTCACCGCGAGTGTTGTGTATTCTTCGCCAGACTTGGCCGACAGCGCCTGGGTGTCTTCGGTAATGAAGTTGGCGCCGACCCAGGCAGTCCTGGCGGCGTGTACCGACATCTCCGCAAGTTCCTGCTCGGCACGCTCTACAAAGGCCCGGGCATCCTGCTCGGTGGGGGCTGTGGCCGCCTGGTCACTGGATTCCGCCGGATCGCAGGCGGTCAGGAATAAAGCCGCTCCCGCGATGGCGAGGGCCTGATAAACTTTTGATTTCGCTATCATATTCAGACTCGCTAATGGTTATGGAAAGGTCGTGTCAACCCGGCATTATAACCATATAGCGGGCTTTTGAAAGCGTCAGTTCGCCTTGAAAAGCTGCGTTTTTCCCCGTGATAGGCTACTATCCCGGCAAATTTTTCCAGCGTATCGGAATGCCATGACCCAAAGCATCGGCCCCATCATGATGGATCTCGACGGCCTGCGCCTCGGCGCCGACGAAGCCCGGCTGCTTCAGGACCCGCTGGTCGGCGGACTCATCCTGTTTGCCCGCAATTACCAGTCACCGGAGCAGGTTGCGAGCCTCTGCCGGGAAATCCGGGAGGTTACCGGCCCTGATTTTCTGATTGCCGTGGATCAGGAAGGCGGGCGGGTACAAAGATTTCGCGACGGCTTTACCAACATCCCGCCCATGGCGGCCCTGGCCCGGGGTGCGGAACCCGCGGCGGCTCTGGAACTGGCCCGCAACTGGGGCGCCCTGATGGCACTTGAAGTCCAGGCCGTGGGGGTTGATTTCAGTTTTGCCCCGGTGCTGGATCTTGATATCGGTATCAGTGAAGTGATCGGCGATCGGGCTTTTGCCGATAGCCCCGAGCGGGTGATCCCCCTGGCCCGTGCTTTTATAGACGGCATGCACAACGCCGGCATGGCCGTTACCGGCAAACACTTTCCCGGACATGGCTCGGTCGCTGCCGACTCTCACGTGGATATCCCGGTCGATGATCGGCCCCTCCAGGCTATCGAAGCGCTGGACATGAAGGTCTTTGAAAGTCTGGCCAGCAAGCTTGACGCGGTGATGCCGGCCCATGTGATTTACCCGCAGATTGATGACCAGCCGGCGGGGTTTTCGCCCGTCTGGCTCAAGTCCATTCTGCGCGAACAACTGGGATTTGATGGCGTAATTTTTTCTGATGACCTGTCCATGAAAGGCGCGGAAGGCGCTGGCGGCTACGGCGATAGGGCGCGGGCAGCGCTGCGGGCCGGCTGCGATATGGTGCTGGTATGCAATGACCGGCAAGGGGTTCTCGAGGTGCTGGAAGTTCTGCGCAAGGACGGCTTTGAGGCGGACCCGGATTCCGGTCGCCGATTGCAGTCCATGGGCGGTAAAAATCTGGCCGATCAGCTATCGACAGTACAGGCGGGCGACGACTGGCAAAGTCTGGCGGCCCGACTGCAATTACCGGGTAAGGGAGAGCAGGCATGAGCGAGCAGGGCAAGCAACCGGTCCGGGAAGAAATTTTTGCCCGGCTCAACAGCGAGACCGCGACGGTGCAGTGGCAGGAGATTGAACGGTTTTTCGCCGCCGGCCAACTCTGGCGAGTGGTCGACGACGGGGATCTGGTTGCGGTTGCCACCAGTATCGCGATGGATGACAAGGCCGAGGTGCAGGCTCTGCTGAGCGATCAGCAACTGATCCAGGCCGACCCTGAATTTGTGCGCTCAGAGTGCCAGCCGGCAACGGAATTCTGGTGCGTGGTCGTGGCGCCTTTTGTGCTGATCCAGAAAAAGGCGGGCTGACCGGCTGTCAGGATTCAGGCGTCGGGTTGCGCTTCTGGTGGCGCTGCACGGTATGGACGACGTGGTTGTATTCGAAGATGACCGTGTAGTTGGCGTACTGCCAACGGCTGATGGGCGGCTCGCCGACCGCCGGGTATTTCTGCTCGGGCGCGCCGTATGTTGATTCGACCTTTGCCTTGGTCATGCCTTTGCCCGGGACCTTGACGGCAGGATCGCCCTGGGAGGCCAGCGGGATTTTGAGTTCTTCCGCAATCACGGCGCCGGCTGGAAGCAAGGAGAAAAGCACTATTACGAAGAATTTTTGCATCGGGAGCACCTTCTGTTTTCGGGTGACTGTTTATTTCGAACTCGCAGTGTAGTGCAGCTTTGCTTATTTGCAAGCAGATACAAATGGAAACTTGACGCTGTCCCATGCAACTCCAATAATGGCGCATTTGCTGGCCAGTGTGCCGTAACCTGAGGATAATCCACGAGTCTCATGGGCCTGCCTTTTCCCCTCCATGTCGGCCTGCGTTATACCCGCGCAAAAAGACGCAATCACTTCATCTCCTTTATCGCCCTGATCTCCATGTTCGGGATTGCCCTCGGCGTGACGGTGCTGATCACGGTCATGTCGGTCATGAACGGTTTCGAGCGGGAGTTGCGGGATCGCATTCTCGGTATGGCCGAACATGTCGTCGTGACCGACTTCGGGACCAACCTTCGTGACTGGCAGCAGGTTGCCGAGCGGGTAGCGGATGTGGACCATGTCATCGCCACAGCGCCCTATGTGCGCACTGAAGCCATGTTTTCAGAGCGTGGCGCCAACCAGTACGGCATGTTGCAGGGCATACTTCCGGAGCAACAAAAGCGGGTCTCCATCCTGCCCGAGAACATGCTCGCCGGATCCCTGGACGACCTCAAAT
>JASBTO010000013.1 GCA_030148365.1 Kangiellaceae bacterium | reverse complement strand
ACCCGTAACAGCCCGGCCAGTCCGGACAGCCGAGGCCGGCATCCTTGAGGCGGGTATAGGCGCCGAGCAGGACCACGACCAATGTCAGCAGAGTGGCAAATATCGCCAGATTTCGGATCAGTTTGTTTTGCATTGGTTAATTCCGGTTCTAGCCGATTCGGGAAAACTTCATGAGCCGTTTCAGGTCCTTGCGCATCGCCTCGCTGCGATCGGCGGCTTCGTCCTGACTCGAGATTTGCGGGTAGCGCAAAATGATATTGCCCAGCGGATCGGACAGATACAGATAACCTGGCGTCAGGGTGTCCCGGAGTCGTTCCGCTTCGGCCTTTGCGCCCTTGACCCCGGGGGCCAGTTCCGGCAAGGACTGATCCTCGCCTGCGACGACCAGTTGCACGACCCGCAAGGCATTTTTGCCCATGGCCTTGTGGGACTGATCCAGTAAATACAGGTTCAACTCGCACTTGGTGTCACAGCTTGCTGTCTGGGGGTAAATCCACAACCAGCGGCTATTGAAGTCCGCAAGCGGCAAGTCCTCACCGTCGGGCCGGGTCAGTGCCAGGGACTCGAGGGATCCCGGGACCTCCAGCAATTCGCCTTCGTTAACCTGGGAGCCCTGCAACCAGCCGCCGAAATAGGCCGAGTAGGCGAAAATCACCGGCGCCGTAAAGATAATCAGAATGCCCAAAACCGTATATCGGTTACGTCGTGCTTTTGTCGTGCCCTTGCCTGTTTGCTGCACCTATTGACCCTCTTCCCGTCTGCAATTCAACCATAGATATAAAATCAGCAATACCAGCGCGAATGCGAACCACTGGGCCGCATACGCCAGGTGTTTCTCCGGTGGCATGTTAATCCACTGCCAGTTGCGCACCAGCGGCGAATCCGGATCTGCCGCCTGACGCAGAGTCAGGGGCGCAATATGATACCCGATCTTCTGGAGGTTTGCCGCGATCACCGGCAGATCGAAAGCCGCAATCCGGTACACGCTTTCGCGATTTTCAAGGCTCAGATTTTCGGCATTGAAAGGCCGCTCGGCGGGCCGGTAAATCCGGGCTTCCAGCCGGGTTTCGTCGGCGGCGGGCAATTCCGGCCAGCGGCTCCGATCCGGCGGTGCGGGCAGCCAGCCCCGGTTGACCAGCACATCGGCGCCGCTTTGCCGATCCCGGAACAGGCCGTACAGGTGATAGCCGCGGCGACCCGCCTCGATCTGGTTCTCTACCAGCAACTGCCAGTCATCGACAAAATGTCCGTTCACCGTCACTCGCGTCAGTTGCGGCGCCTGTCGCTCCAGGGCTTCGGCAAGTTGCAACGGCTCAGCCTGGTTCGCGGCGCCCTGCTCGAGCAGGATCCGGCGCTTTTCGGCGGCCCTATCCAGTTGCCACGACGCCAGCGCCAGAAAACAGGCCATCAATAGCACTGCCGCCAGGCTGGACCACAACCCGGGTTCGAAAACGAATTTGCCGATACGGAATTTCAAATCAATCCTTATCCTGCCGGTCCGATATCCGGACAATTATTACCGTTGCGCTGGGGTCCGCCATGACAATTGCCTATAATTGGCCCTCGCCCGTCACACTGAAGTATCCCATGCTGATTAAAGTCATTATCGTCCTGATCATGCTGGCCATCGTTTACAGCCTGTTCAGCGGCCTCTATTTCCTGGTCAAGGATCAGGGCAAGAGCAAACGCACCGTCAATTCGCTGAGTTGGCGGATCGGGCTGTCCATCGGCCTCTTCCTGTTGCTGATCATCGCCATGGCCACCGGCCTTATCGAGCCCCACGGCCTGCGCCCCTGACTAGCCCGGACGCCTTGCCAGCAAGGCTTGCAGATGTGACAAAGCCGGGGTTCGCCCCGGCTTTGTGTTTTGCTGCTGATAATCTCTAGAGCAGATAGACAAACACGAACAGGAACAGCCAGACCACGTCCACGAAGTGCCAGTACCAGGCACCCGCTTCAAAAGCGAAATGGTTTTCCGCAGTGAAGTGTCCTTTCAGGGTCCGGACCAGCAAAATCGCCAGGAAGATGGTGCCGATGGTCACGTGCATGCCGTGGAAACCGGTCAACAGGAAGAATGTTGAGCCGTAAATCCCGGAGCCCATGGTCAGACCCATGTCGACGTAGGCGTGATAGTACTCGTAACCCTGGAAGCCCAGGAAGATGGCGCCCAGCAATACGGTCACAGCCAGCCAGCCATTGAGTTTGCTGCGATGGCCGTCTTTGAGGGCGTGGTGAGCCAGGGTCAGGGTCCAGGAGCTGGTCAGCAGGATCGCGGTGTTGATCAGCGGAATCCCCCAGGCCGGCATGGCATTGGTCGTGGTGCCGTCGGGCGTTCTCTCCAGCGGCCACTCCGGTATAAAGTCCGGCCACAGCAGATCGTGGGTCATGGCGTTGTTGCTGCCGCCGCCGAGCCACTCGATGGCCAGCACGCGGGCGTAGAAAAGCGCGCCGAAAAAGGCGGCAAAGAACATCACTTCGGAGGTGATAAACCACATCATGCCGAACCGGAAAGAGCGATCCATCTGCGGGCTGTAGAGGCCGCCCATGGATTCGCGAATCACGTCCCGCCACCAGGAAAACATTTGCCAGATGAGGATGGCGAT
Organism: Kangiellaceae bacterium; assembly: GCA_030148365.1. Taxonomy (GTDB): domain Bacteria; phylum Pseudomonadota; class Gammaproteobacteria; order Enterobacterales; family Kangiellaceae; genus JASBTO01. The sequence goes on along the minus strand of JASBTO010000013.1, from coordinate 15,925 downwards.
ACCGGCGAACATGATCCAGGCGCCGTACTGACCGTCGTTGGCGACGGCGTCAGTGCTCTGCTGGATAAAATTGGCGGCGCCGTAGACGGTGACAAACAAACCTATCGCGCCAATAAAGGGCCAACGGCTCGATGCCGGCACGTAGTAACTGTTCGGATTATGTTCACTCATGCAGTTTTCTCCCACTAGAGGCCTGCAGGCCCCAACTATTGCTTGGCAACGGATGCATCAGTCTGCTCGCTGATATTGAACATCCGGTATGACAAAGTAATCGTATGAACCGATTCCGGGATCTGGGTATCGACGAAAAAGCGCATCGGCATTTCCAGCGTTTCACCAGCGGCCAGTAACTGCTGCTCAAAGCAGAAGCATTCGGTCTTGTTAAAATACAGCGACGCTTCCCCGGGGCTGACACTCGGAATCGCCTGCCCGGTAATGGCCTCGTTGGCCTTGTTGCGTACCAGGAAAGTCACCTCGTACTGCTCGCCCGGATGCACCCGCATGCTGCGCACTACCGGCTCAAACACCCAGGGCATGCCCCGGGCCGACTCGGCCATGAACTCGACCTTGATGGAGCGCTCTTTGTCCACGGTTTTGGCCGTGTATAGCGCCTGCCCGCGGGTCTTGCCGTTCAATCCCGTGATATCACAAAAGACATCATACAAAGGCACCAGAGCAAAGCCGAAACCGACCATGACCACGGCCACCACCACCAGCTTGAGCGCCAGTTTGCGGTTGGCCTGATCAGGGTTCGGCGTCGGCATGTCGCTCATGATCGGTCAGTCTACCTTCGGCGGCGTCGTGAAGCTGTGGTACGGCGCCGGTGACGGCAGGGTCCACTCAAGACCTTGCGCGCCTTCCCAGACCTGGGCCGTGGCCTTGCGCTTGCCACGGATACAACCGATGACGACCGCGATAAAGATAATCTGGGTCAGGGCCAGACCGAAGGCGCCAATACTGGAGATCATGTTGAAATCGGCGAAGGCCAGGTTGTAATCCGGGATCCGGCGCGGCATACCGGCAAGACCGGAGAAATGCATCGGGAAGAAGGTCAGGTTGACAAAGAATATCTGCAACCAGAACTGAATCTTCGCCCAGCGCTCGTTGTACAGGTTACCGGTCCATTTGGGCAACCAGTAGTAGACCGCCGCCATGGTGCCGAAAATGGCGCCCGGGAAGAGTACATAGTGGAAGTGAGCCACCACGAAATAGGTGTCGTGGTACTGGAAGTCGACCGGGGTCATCGCCAGCATGACGCCGGAGAAACCGCCGATGGTAAACAGGATCACGAACGCCAGCGCGTAGAGCATCGGCGTCTCGAAAGTGATCGAGCCTTTCCACATGGTCGCGACCCAGTTGAAGACCTTGACCCCCGTCGGCACCGCAATCAGCAGGGTGGCGAACATGAAGAAGAGTTCCCCCGCCAGCGGCATGCCCACGGTAAACATGTGGTGGGCCCAGACCACGAAGGACAACAGGGCAATCGCGGCCGTTGCATAGACCATGGACGCGTAGCCGAACAGCGGCTTGCGCGAGAAGGTCGGAATGATCTGCGAGGCGATACCGAAGGCCGGCAGGATCATGATATAGACCTCGGGGTGCCCGAAGAACCAGAAGATATGCTGGAACATGACCGGGTCACCGCCACCGGCGGCATCGAAGAAGCTGGTGCCGAAATGGCGATCCGTGAGCATCATGGTCACGGCGCCGGCCAGAACCGGCATCACCATAATCAGCAGGAACGCGGTGATCAGCCAGGTCCAGACGAACATCGGCATCTTCATCAGGGTCATACCGGGAGCCCGCATGTTGAAGACGGTCACGATGACGTTGATGGAGCCCATGATGGAGGAAATACCCATCAGGTGAACACCGAAGATAAAGAAATCAGTACTGGGCGGCCCGAAAGTGGTCGACAGGGGCGCGTAGAAAGTCCAGCCGAAGTTGGGCGCGCCGCCTTCCATGAACAGGGAGGACAGCAGCAGGGTAAAGGCGAACGGCAGGATCCAGAAACTCCAGTTGTTCATCCGCGGCAGGGCCATGTCCGGGGCCCCGATCATGATCGGGATCATCCAGTTGGCCAGACCCACGGTGGCGGGCATGACCGCGCCAAACACCATGACCAGTCCGTGCAGAGTGGTCATCTGGTTGAAAAATTCCGGCTCCACGAATTGCAGGCCCGGCTGGAACAGCTCCAGGCGGATGACCATGGCGAACAGGCCGCCGATGACAAACATGGCAAAGGAGAACCACAGGTACAGGGTACCGATGTCTTTATGGTTGGTAGTGAACAACCAGCGGGTCAGGCCGGTCGGCTTGTGATCATGATGATCATGATGTTCTTCGATAACTGCGCTCATCATAGCCTCCTCTGTTAGTTACCGGCTTTAAACGCTGCGATATCCGCAGGTTGTACCAAGTCGCCTGTGTCGATACCCCAGGCATTACGCTCGTAAGTGATAATGGCGGCGAGCTCCGCATCGGTCAGTTGTGCTCCGAATGCCTGCATCGCGGTTCCGGCCTTGCCGTTGACCACAATGCTGATGTGCGCCTCGACGGGGCCGGTCGTGATCGGCGAGTCGATCATGCCCGGGAATACCGGCGGGGTGCCTGTGCCGTCAACCTTGTGACAGGCGGCGCAATAGGTGTTGTAGGCCTGCTCGCCCTGGCTCATCAGGTCTTCTTTGGACCAGCTCTTGGAGGCGGCTTCGGCAGCGAGACGCTCGGCTTCGGCTTGCTCGTCGTACTTGCTCTGGATCCAGGCGTCGAAATCCTCTTCGCTGACGACTTCGACCACGATCGGCATGAAGCCGTGATCCTTGCCGCACAGTTCGGCGCACTGACCCCGGTAAATTCCGGGCTCGTCAACCTTGGTCCAGGCTTCGTTGATAAAGCCGGGGATGGCGTCTTTCTTGACCGCGAAATCCGGGATCCACCAGGCATGCAATACATCATCGGCGGTGATCAGGAAGCGGATTTTTTTGCCGACCGGCAGGACCACGCGATTGTCGACGTCGAGCAGGTAGTTGGGATCGCTCGGCTTGCCCTCACCCTCGTAATGTTCGATTTCGCTGCGCGGGGTCGCGAGATTGCTGAAAAACTCAATGTCCTGATCCAGATACTTGTAATGCCATTTCCATTGGTAACCGGTGATCTGCACGGTCACTTCGGACTCGCTGGTGTCCTCCATGGCGACCAGCAGGCGCACTGCCGGTACGGCCAGAACCACCAGGATCAGGAAAGGAATGGCGGTCCAGACTACCTCGACGAGGGTATTGTGGGAGAATTTGGCCGGCTCGGGATTCTTGCTGCGCCGATGGGCGAACATGGCATAAAACATGGCCCCGAAAACCACGACGCCGATACCAACGCATATCCAGGTGACCAGCATATGCAGATCATAGACGCCCTGACTGATCTCGGTGACGCCCTCGCGCATATTGTATTGCAACTCCTCCGCACCAACGCTGGCGCTAAACAACAGCGCCAAAAGCACGGGAAGTGCCGTGCGGATTTTGTGGAAAAAAGCCATGCCTTTCCTCTCCATCAACTATTGGCCCTGTCGGGCGCTAAGTAATTATTTGATTTTAATGCTTTTCTCGGGAAACGCCGGATAGAAAAACCTGCCTTGCAGGCGGGCTTGCAAGCCCCGTTAACGCGCCGGAAGCTTTCCAAAAAGCCCCCTGGCGAGGCCAGGCATCGCGGGTTCCGAGAGGTCGAAAGGCCAGAATTTTACTTGAGATAGACGCGCTTCGCCAGGCAATTTTCGGTACAAATTCATCAATATCAATGATCAGGCGGGGTTTCCAGCAGAGCTTTCAGGGGCGGCTCGACCGGGTAGTGGGGATACGCCGCGACAAAAGCACGCAATTCCCGAGCCGCCCGTTCCGACTGTCCAGCCGTCGCCAACTGCCGGATTTCAGCCAGCCAGTCAGCCGGCAACTGCAGCGTTGCCTTTGTCTGCGTCTGCCCGGCCGGCCCCCCGGTCCGGGACTCTGCTGCGCCCTGCTCCCGGGCCGGCGGCTGGCTCGGCATGTGACCTTTGGCGGCGCGTATTGCCGGCGATGCCAGTTTCTCCATGGCAGCCGCCTTGCGCCGGGCCACCGCTGCGTTGTCTTCCAGGCTACGTTCCTGCAAACGGTCCGTTCCGGCCTCTTCGAGCTCCCGGATCCCGCTGTCAGCGGCTGCCGGTTGCGCGCGGCTGTCCAACGCCTGGGCCTGGTCACTGATCGGCGTGGCGGGTGCCGGTAATTGCAAATCCGGCTGAGTGACAGCCGGCATCCACCTTGCCAGCATGATCGTCACCACCAGGGCTGCCGATACGGAAACCGGCATCTGCAACCGCTGCCAGAAGCCCCGCTTGCCGGCTTTTATATGGGTAGCGCGCGCCGCAGCCTGCAAAATGTCACGGTCGAGCTGCGCGGGTGGCTGCCGATCAGCCCCGGTCTGCCGGTACAGTGCCTGCAATCCGGCGTCTGCAGACCCGTTATCGTCATGCGGATTCATACAAATCTCCCAGCCGGGCTCTCAGCTTTGCGGTGGCATAGCGGAGCCGGCTCTTGGCTGTCTCGGGCGGGCAATCCAGGACGGTGGCAATTTCGTGCAAGGTCATACCGGTTTCTTCCCGGAGCACAAAAATCTCCCGTTGCTCCGCCGGCAGCTCATCGAGAGCGCGGATAAAACGGGCTTGCAAACGCTCGTTGCCGAGACTGGTTTCCGGCTCCTGTCCTGAAGCGGCGGTTGCCAACTCTTCGATCCCGGCGCCCCGCCCGGGATCGCCATAGCCGGTCAGTGCCCCGCGTTGGTGGCGACGATACCAGTCGATTAACCGGTGATGACCAATCCGGTACAACCAGGTCGTGAATTTCGCCGTGACCCGATAGCTGGCGGCATTGCGGATCAGTACGTGCCAGGTCTCCTGAAAAAGCTCGTCAGCGACATCGCGATTACTGCACTGGCGCAGTAAAAACCGATACAGGCCGCCCTTGTGCCGCTCGTAAAGGCAGCCAAAGGCATCGACATTTCCGCCGGCGTAACCCTGCATCAGGGCTTCGTCGCTCAGGTTGTCGTTCATGTCGCTCACGGGCGCGTGCAATCGATCATGTTCGCCAGTGTCAGCACTCCGGCGCATGCTTGCAAGTTGTAAGTACATTCAGTGCCCGGCAGGCGCATCGGCTCTGGAGAGTCGTCCATCCAGCATGCGGGCCAATTCCGCAAGCCGGATAAACTCCGCCCGATAACCGGAAGGATCGTCACCCCGGGATTCCCGGGCCAGCCGGATGACATCGTCATAATCCCAATCGCCGGTATGTTTGCCGCCTCTGAGGAGTTGCGCGTAGCCGGCGACGGCACTGGCGAAGCGAAGTGACTCTTGCGGATGCTCATTGCCGGCCTGGAGCAATTGCCGGCTGACGGGGCGCTCCATAACCTGGCTCCGCTCTTCGTCCGGCAGCTTGAAACGCATTTTCATCCAGGCCAGCTCATCAGGATGCCCGTTGTCTGCAAGGGCTTCAGACTGATACCGCAGATCCGGCAACCGCTGGCCGTCGGTGCCGGCCAGAGTAACTTCATAAAGCGCGGTGATGGAGTGACCTGCACCGATCTCCCCGGCATCGACCTTGTCGTTGCCAAAATCTTCCCGGGCGAGGAGCCGGTTTTCATACCCCAGCAGGCGGTATTCGGAAACGGAAGCCGGGTTGAACTCGATACGGATTTTGACATCTTTGGCAATGGTCATCAGGGTCCCGGCCCGCTCGTCAATCAGGACCTTTTTCGCCTCCTGCAGAGTATCTATGTAGGCATAATTGCCATTGCCCGTGTCCGCGAGCTGCTCCATCAGGTGCTCATTGTAATTGCCGGCCCCAAAGCCGAGGGTGGTCAGGTGTATGCCGGACTGGCGCTTGCGCGCGACCAGATCCAGCAGCGCCTGATGATTGACCGTCCCGACATTGAAATCGCCATCGGTCGCCAGCAGGATGCGGTTGATCCCGTTGGGCACAAATCCCTGCTCGGCCATCCGGTAGGCAAGTTCAATTCCGGCAGCTCCATTGGTGGAGCCGCCGGCCCGCAACTGCATCACCGCCGTTTCAATCACCGGGCGCCGATCCGCGCTGGTCGGCTCCAACACCACGCCTGACGCACCCGCGTAGACGACCAGAGAAATCTTGTCCTCGCGGCCCAGATGCCGCACCAGCAGTCGCAGAGACTGTTGCAGCAGACCCAGTTTGTCCGGCGCGGCCATGGAGCCGGAGACGTCCACCAGAAACACCAGATTCGCCGGTGGCAGATTTGCCCGGGACGGCTGGTAGCCCTGGATGCCGATTTGCAGGAGCTGCGTGCCGGGTCGCCATGGCGTCGACATCATGGCCGTGGACACCCTGAAAGGCGCGTCATTTCCGGCGGGCTGCGGGAACCGGTAATCAAAATAGTTAATGAATTCCTCCAGGCGCACCGAGTCGACCGGCGGCAGGCTGCCGTTTTGCAAATACCGCCGCATATTCGAGTAGGCGCCGGTATCCACATCAATACTGAATGTCGACACCGGCTGCTCCGCGGTCAGGACCACCCCGTTCTCACGAAAATGTCCATAGTTTTCACGGTTTGTGAGTCCGGACCGGGCCAATGGGCTTCGCTCCGGCACTGCTGACCGCGGGGGGATGGCTGCTCGGGCGAGATCGGCCTTCCGACTTTGCAGCTCTGCTGACCGACTGCCGGCAACGTCGACTTGTCGCTCCTCAGGTTCGTCTGTTTTTTCAGTCAGGGCTTGTGTCCCGGACGCCGGCCGACTCACCGGTTCCGGTTGCTGGTCGCTGGTCGGCACTGAACAGGCGCACAGTCCACACCCCAGCAACAGAATCATTATTCTTCGCGGCAAAAACGTCATGGGCGCTCCCCGAGCATCATGGTGGCTACAGTTATCCCTGTTAACGCGCTTCGCCTCCTCACGGGGTTAACTTTTTTCCGGGATTGACCTACAGTCGGTCTATCACTCCCTGTATGTGACGCATTTATGTCCGACGCACAGCAACTGCAGACACTTTTATACCGGGAAATTCCCATCAGCCAGGCCCATGGCATTACTGTCACCGGGCTTACGGAAACCAGCATAGAGATAAGCGCGCCACTGGCAGCGAACCGGAATATTCACAAAACCGCTTTTGCCGGCAGTATTTTTACCGTGGCAACTCTGAGCGGGTGGTCGATACTGAACAGCTTCCTTTGGCAACGCAAACTCCAGGCGGATGTGGTTATGTCGAAATCTGAAATTCGGTATTTAGCACCTGTAGACAGTGATTTTTATGCAACTTGCAGCCTTCCGGAGTCGCACATACTGGATAACTTTCTGGCAGAATTTTCAAGCAAAAAAAAGTCTGCGATCAGACTGACTGTCCGGATAAATTGCGCCGACAAAAGATGTGCCAAAATTACTGCTGATTTCGTTGCCATAAAAAAATCTTGAGAATCAATTTTCTGCTGTTTTTTCCCGGGGTTTTTCATCGCGTATTTTTTGCATTCGCGGATCGATTAGTGCTATAAAGAACGAGGTTTTTTTTCACTGACAACGGGAGAGTACAATGGCCAAAGCGAAAACCGCGAAGAAAAAGTCACCTGCACGAAAACCTGCTGCCAAGAAAACTGCAGCTAAACGGAAACCCGCTGCCAAGAAAGCAACCCGTCCGGTTGCCAAAAAAGCAGCCGCAACCGGCGCTGTCGCCAAGTCCATCAAGTCAGCTGAAAGTAAAGTTGCGAGCACTGACAAATCTCTCGCTTCTGCCAACAAGGCTCTCGATGCCGCTCGCAAGAAATCCGCTGACGCGGACAAGACCCTCGCCACTCGCCGTGAGGCTGCCAAGAAGAAAAACACCGCCGCAGCCAAAAAATCCGTGAAGACAGCGATGGCTGCAAAGAAGAAAGCCGTGGCCAACGTCAAGACCCAGCGAGAGAAGGTCGCCAAGGCGAAAGCGGATTCCCGGGACGCAAAACAGAAGCTCCGCGCCTATCAGGGTGTCGCTACAAAGGTGGATCGCGCCAAGGCGAAAGCCGAGACCAGCAAGAAGAAATTCGAGGACAAACAAAAGGTTGCAGCAGACAAGCATGCGGCGAAGCAGGATGCGTCCGTTGCCAAGCTTGAGACTTCACTGCTGAAAGAGGCAGACAAGCCCAAGGCCAAGAAACGCAAGAAGCGTAAAGCTGCTGCCAAGAAGTAGATTTCTACCGGCAATAAAAAAGGGAGCTCAGGCTCCCTTTTTTATTGCCGGCGATCCGGATAATCTGTCACGTCATCCTGGTTCTGTCCGGGCTGCCTCCGTACCGGAGTGCGCAAGTCATTATGCTTTATTCCCCTTTTTTGTCGGTCCTTTCAGGGTTGCTCTAATCATCTGTTGATCCTTGGATGCCAGGCGTGTTCAGCAGTCGTCGTCATCCGCATCAACGCCTTCTTTAACGTCTTCACAGGCATCTTCAGCAGCATCTTCAACTTCATCAGCGGCTTCATCAATATTCTCACCGGCTCTTTCAGCAGGACCTTCCTGCTCGCATCCGGTTATCGAAAACACACTGACTAACATTAACGCGAGTAATATCTTCTTCAACATGGTTATCTCCTCGTTCCGGAGACCGGCAAAAGGCCGGCTCCGGTATCATGATTGAATAATCGCGGGGCACTCAGCATCACTGTGCGACCACTTCCAGGCGATTATTGACTTCTCGCACACCATCAGTGTTTTTTGCCACCTCACCGGCGAGATCCTTTTCTTTTTCAGACCCTACCGAGCCGGACAGGGTCACCACGTCATACCGGGTATCGACATTGATCTCCAGACCTTCGGTGTGCTCATTGGCCAACAGTTTGGTCTTCACGGATGCCGTAGTTGTCGTATCGTCAAACCACTGGGAGAAAGATCGGTCACCGTCGTCATCCATATCCCGATCGTCGTCCATATCCCGGTCATCGTCCATGTCGCGGTCGTCATCCATATCGCGGTCATGGTCCTTGCCATCAACGCCCGCCAGGTGGCCGTGCACGTCGTCCGGGTCGACGACCAGGTTGTTTTCAACGTCGGTGATACCTTCAATCCCCATGGCAACTTCTTTCGCGAGTTCCTTGTCGATTTCCGTTTCGACAGAGCCCGACAGGTGGGCGACGCCATTAACTACTTTCGTATCGATGGTAAAGGGGTTGAGGTGCCGGTTGACCGTGTACGCCAGTTCCAGCTTGCCGTCCAGCCACGCATCACGAGTCTCGCCGTCCTTGTATTTTTCGGCCTTCTTTTCGTGCATCTCCTTGCTCGCGGCCTTGTCCTTGTCCATGCGGGCATCATTGGCGGCAGCCACTTCCTTGTCTTTTTCCCCCATGTGATCACTAGCGGTGGCGGGCAAGGTCATGCCTGCACCGAGAACCGCGATCACGGCGGAAAAGATTAAAGACTTTTTACGATTTAACATAGTGCCTCCTGCTTCTGCTCTGACTATCGATCCTGACTGATGCTGGCTCTATTTCAAAAGTCCTAGTCGTGGCGGCGCTTGAACTCGTCAAAGCGTCTCTCGGCCTCATCCCGGGCCACACCATAGCGTTCCTGCATGATGCCGGCGAACTTCTCGCGGCGACCTTCGATCTGGTCGAATTCATCGTCCGTAAGGTCACCCCACTCTTCCTGAACCTTGCCTTTCAGCTGCTTCCATTTACCTTCAGCAATATCTTCGTTCATCATAACCTCCTATTGGAATGCGCAAGCCTGGTTGATGTGATGTGTCGTCAGACGCTCGGTCCGCGACCCTTGACCACGTGCATGATCAGGGAAATGACCAGCAGTACCAGGAATACAAAGAACAGGATCTTGGCAATACCGGCAGCTGCACCTGCCAAGCCACCAAATCCCAGGAATGCGGCTATCAGTGCGATAACCAGAAAAACCAATGCCCAACTCAACATAACACTCACTCCTTTCGCTATTGAAAAACCTGGTTTGGCAAACCGTCTACCGGTTTGCAGCCACCAGCTTGAGAACTCTACTACTGATATCCAGTTCTATGCCGTCGTTAGTCCTGTCCAGCTTGAACTGGCTCCAGGGAATCGCGATGATTCGCTCGAAGGACTCGCCGTCCGATTGAATCAACAGTTTGATATATTCGATTCGCCCTTCGCGCACATTGATAATGAAATCATCAATACGCCCAAGTATTTCTCCTTTCTTGCTTCTGACTGTGTGTTTCAGCAATTGCCCGAGTTCGACGTTAACTGCATGATTTGCCATAGTTTCCTCGAGTCGCCAGAGTCGCGCGAGTCCTTACGGGAAGCAACCCGCGCGGCTATACTGCATCATTGAGTCCGTGCGGGAATGACTCCGGATTGATCGGAAATGATCACTTCCACACGACGGTTCTGTTGCCGTCCGGCGCTGGTGTTATTGGTCGCTACCGGGAAGGCTTCGCCGTATCCACGGATCTGAATTCGGCTTTGATCGATCCCCTGTGCGAGCAACGCGTCACGGACCGAACCTGCCCGGCGCTCTGACAAGCGCTGGTTGTAGTCTTCCGCGCCGGTACTGTCGGTAAAGCCTTCGATGAGTACCTTGCGCTCAGGATATTCCTTGAGAAAGGCGGCCAGCTTCTCGACACTCTTCATGCCGCCAGCCTTGAGATCGGCCTTGTCCAGGTCGAACAGAACGTCGCCCAGCGTCAATACCAGTCCCCGCTCTGTCTGTTTGGCCTGGAGCTCGCTTACCATCTCCCTCAATTGCTGAAGCTCCGCGCTTTTTTGCTTCAGTTCCGCGCTTTTACTGGCGGCTTCCATGCGCGCCAGCTCGGCTTCGCGCCTGGCCATGGCTGCCGCTTCAGCGCTCAGCTCCGCCTGGGTTTGGGCGAGTACCAGTTGCCGCGATCTTGCTTCGTAGAGAATCCTGTCGCGCTCGGTACTTGCCGCTTCAATCTGTTCTTTGGCGACCTCGTGGTCAGCTAATGCTCTGGCGGTCATGGCTTTCTTTTCCGCCAGATAAGAATAGTGTTCGATGGTCGCCCGGTTCTGATTTTTCTCCCAAAGCAATTTGGCCTGGTTCAGATCCCGCTGAGCTTCTTCAAGCTTGTCGGGTGCGTGCTCGACCACTTGCGGGTCGGATGCCGCCGCTTCCACTTTGGCTTCAGCCTGCTCAACGACCGGGTTTCGCTCCGGGACCGTACTACACGCCGCAAGCGTTGCCGCGGTGATACAGGCCAAACTCAGTTTTTTCCCTGACTTGTTCATAATCACCCCTGTTTATTGGCTCAGTTGCCGTTCCAGTTCCCGACGCAACAGGCGAATGCTCTCCTGCAATTCCCGGGCGCTTTTCTGCGCTTCGGCGGCTTCCGCCCGCGCTTCGGCCAGCTTGGCATCAGCCTCGGCTTTCTCGGCCAGATACATGGCGCCGGTATAGTTGCCGTCATTCGCTTCTCGCTTCGCAGCATCGAAATGCTGATCGGCGGTTCGCATCTCTCTGGAGGCCACCGTACGACCGCCGGCTTCTTCAGCTTCGACGATAGCTGCCTTGGTGGTTGCGAATTGCGCTTCGGGTATTTTCGGTTGGGTCGCGCAGCCGGTGCCGGCAAGCGCCAGCCCCATCACCGCGGCCAAGAGGGGATATTTCAGGTTCCTGTTCATTGCACCTCCCTGCTGTTACCCGGTCTGCCGGGCCATTCATTCCGTTATCGCGCGCCTGGCCTGACATGGTCAGCGCCCGGACACCGGATCATAATCCTGTGACCAATATCGGTCTCAGCAATAAACAAAGCAGTAACTGTGCCAATAAGGTTCGGATCCAGTGATTACGGGAGTCTGCGGTCAATCAGATTGGGAGGATGGGTGGTTTGAGGAGGGCTTTTTGCAAAGTTTACAAATGGCAGATTGTAATAATTACATGTAAAGCGGACTATTCGAGATTATATTTTTTCAGTCGGTTATAGAGCGTCTTCAGACTGATCCCCAGCACTTCGGCCGCTTCCTTCTTGTCGCCGTCATAATGCTCCAGGGTTGCGAAGATCATGCGTCTTTCCATGTCTTCCAGGGACTGGCCGACGGACAGACGCATGAACTGGCTTCCTTCCGCCTCGCCGGAGAGCAAGTTGGCCGGCAGATCATCGACAGTGATCTCCGTGCCGGCAATCAGGTGGGCGCGGGACACCAGGTTTTTCAGCTCACGAACATTGCCCGGCCAGTGATGCAGCCGCAGGATTTCTAGCACTTCGTCCCCAAAGACTTTCTCCTGACCACTGGCGTCGTTCTCCTTTTTGAGAAAATGCTTGGCCAGTGACACAACATCTTCGCCCCGCTCTCGGAGCGATGGCACCCGAATAGGGAACTGGGCCAGACGGTAATACAAATCTTCCCGCAACTTCTTCTCCGCCACCGCCTGCTCGGGTTCGCGATTGGTTGAGGCGAGGATTCTTACGTCAGCGTTCAGATCCTTTTCCGCGCCGACCGGGCGGTAACTCTCAGACTCCAGAACCCGTAACATTTTGACCTGGAGTTCCGGACTCATTTCCGTGATTTCATCCAGAAACAGCGTGCCGCCTTCCGCCTGTTGAAAATAGCCCTTGTGACTTTTACTGGCCCCGGTAAACGAGCCTTTAACATGGCCAAAAATTTCGCTTTCCGCCAACTCGGGCGATATGGCGCCGCAATTGACGGCCACGAACGGGCATTGTTTGCGCGGACCCAGTTCATGAATGGTCTTGGCAATCAGTTCCTTTCCGGTGCCGCTTTCCCCGGCCAGAAACACCGTTACGTCGCTGGCGGCTACCTTGCGAATAAGTCGGTACAAGCGTCGCATGGGCGCGGAATTGCCCCGCAACAGACCCCGGCCACTTTTGTGGGGTTGTTGCTCGGGATCATGCTCGCAGCTCATTTCTTCCTGGAATTCTTTCAGGGTCAGATCCAGTCGTTCCAGATCCTTGGGGTATTCAAAGATGTCACTCGAGCCGGCGCGCATGCCTTCGGCGGCGAGCTTGTAGGAAGGGGAACCGCTCATCAGGTAGATTTCGATGACATTGCCGAGGTTGGCGTCGGAGAGAAATTCAAAGATGGCTTCGCGCTCGTTGCGCTGGTCCCGGCCGTTGAGATTGACCAGTACCACTTCCGGCATCTGGCGCGAGATTGCGTCCCGCGCATCCGCCGGATCATCAACGGTTTCAACTGAAAAATCGTTGCCGCTGAAGACGCGACAGATCTCCGTAACTGATTCCTTGTTGTTATCCACCACCAGGGCGTGAGCCATATGTTCTTCCTGAAACAGACGCTACCGACGACAATAGCGCAATCTTCTAGTATTAGATCAAATCTTAATCAGATCAAAGACTTTCCCGATTTATTTATAGCCTGAGGAGATAATCTGTCCCAGCTAACTGATTATAAATCACTTTCCTTGATGCCGAGCCGTCTGAGCATATCGCAATTCGGAAGCATTTTTTGTGCCGGAGGTAACAAAAGCGTGGTTTTCTGGCTGGTCTCGGCGGTGGGCAAATCGGCCAATTTCAGCCATTCAATACGAGGGGTTTGTATTGGCAAAGTCGCGGCTTCATAGAGCAGGATTTCATGATCGTCGGGATACCACTGGTGCAAATGCTCCACCAGGATCCGGAGCCACTCGGGATTGGTCTCGAAACGGGTCAGGGTATGCTCGCCGGCGATACCGATCTGCCACAGGATTAAATAGGCGGTCGGGTCGACAACATGGTTGTAGAACATGAACTGGCTGGCTTCGAAGCTCTGACACCCGCTGCTGCCCGGATCAAAGCCGACATCGGCATAGAGGCAGGCTTCGGCAGAAATGCCCGGCTCCATGGTGGCGCGGAAACCTTCCGCCTGGGCGGTGCGGATCGCCTCGTGGGGCACCTGGGCGAAGACGCCGGGGTGGCCGTAGAAGGCGCCCACGACTTTCCTGCCGGCCCGGACCTCCAAGACCATGGCTTCGACCATCTGTGCGTAGGAGTCGCGGCGGGATTTACCCACGGCGTAAAACTGCTGCAGGCTTCTGACATCGTCGTTCAGGGTTTTCAGCCAGTTTTCCGAAATGGCGTCCGGCATGAGGGCGAAGACCACATCGGCGTTTTCGATGCAGCTATGGGCGTAGACGCTGATCTGGCCGGCGAGACTCATGCCGGTGCCGACGCAGGTGAGAGTGCCGGGGGAGTTTTTCATTTTTTTGGGGGGCTCCGAGGGGTTGAGATTTTTTTATTTAGTTTTTTAAGAGAAAGATCGCCGGGGTCGCCCGGCATGCGAGTTACTTTCGTTTCGGCGAAAGTAACCAAAGCCATTTGCTCCGATTACGCCGCCCTTCGGGTGCCCCTGCGATGCTCAGAAAATCCGGCGGTCCGAGAACTCGCTCCTGGCGTCGCTCAAACACCTCGGCCCTTCTCCCGGATTTCCCTGCGCTTCTCGGCGGCTCCAAGTCGCAGATCAAGAGCACAATCAAGAGCCGCGCCGGATCAATCCATCGGCAACACCCACCCTCTATATACGTAGCCCGGATGAAGCGGAGCGGAATCCGGGGAATCCGGACACTCCGGATTCCCCGTCCCCCACTACGTTCCCTCTCGGCCACCCATGGCGGCTCTACGCCGGATTAACCACCGAAGTCAGCTTAACTGTTGCTTCGGGTTTTACATTCGGCTCGTACAAACAAATCCGGTTCCGGCCCTCATCTTTGGCTTGATACAAGGCTTCATCGGCGTGGTGCATCAACAGCCCGAGGGATTTGTTCTTGTGCGTGATTCCGGCGATGCCAAAGCAGGCACTGATCGGGAATTTGTCGCCGCTCGGCGTGGTGTCGATACTGCCGATTGCCACCCGGCAACGCTCCGCGAGTTGGCAGGCTTCATCTTCCGGGGTGGACGGAAGGAAAATAGCAAACTCCTCGCCACCGGTGCGGCCGAAAATGTCCGTGCGACGCACCTCTCCTTGTACCACTTCCGCCACCTTTTTCAATACCCAGTCACCACTGGCATGGCCATAGGTATCATTGACCTTTTTGAAATGGTCGAGATCGATAATGATAACGCTGAAGTCGTCATCCACCTTTTCGTACCATTGCTCGGCTCTGGCAATGGCGTGACGGCGATTGGCAATGCCTGTCAGGCCGTCGACTTCAGAGAGTGTTTTGAAAGTTCTTTTTTGACGCTGGGTTTTCAACAGCCAGAAAAGGGAAACTATTAACAAAATCAGACCAAAAGATGCGATTAACAATATATTTCGTCGGGACTGGTCCGCCAAGCTGGTTTCCAGAGACAGTACCTTGTTTTGCTGGTTTAATAATTCAATTTGTCGGGTCTTGTCGAGATTGTTGAATTTAGTGCTCAGGTAAGCAAGGTGCTTGGTTCTGATATCGTTTTGCACGCGCTGATTTGCATCCATGTGCTCCCGGAAAAATTGTAATGCCTGCTCATAATCACCAGCAGAGGCAGCCGTATCCGCCATGACCTTGGTTACATCCCGAATCGTCCTGGGATCGTTTACTTTAAAGGCTCGATCTCTCGCTATTTGCGCATACTCAAGAGTTAGGGAACTATTCCCCATTAGATAGTAAGTTTCTGCAAGCAGTGCATTTATATGGGTTATGTCATGGGCGAACATACTCTGTTCGGCTTTGTATAACGCTTTATTGAGTTTTAGTATGGCTTCTTCGTATTTTCCTTCTTTCTGTAATGCCTTTGCCAGGCTTTTCTCCGCATTGGCCGTGACCAGTTTCTCGTTTATCTGAGTGCAAAGTTCTATGGCCTGCTCCAGTATCGGCTTTGCATCCTTATATTTCTCGGCCAAGATCTTCGCCACTCCCGCCGACTGCAATGCGTGGCATCGCCACTGCTCAATACCAGCCTCTACTGCCAGCCCCATAGCCCGGTCCGCATACTCTTCCGCTTCCGAGAAAGCCTCAGCGTGGCTATGGAGGGTGGAGGCCAA
>JASBTO010000001.1 GCA_030148365.1 Kangiellaceae bacterium | reverse complement strand
AGTTTGGCCGGTTGGGCGCTGGCCTTGTTGATGCGAACGGCTTCTTCCATCATGTCGACGGAGAAATTGTCCAGCATGACCGTGTCGGCATCGGCATTGAGGGCCAGGATCAACTGCTGAATGGATTCCACTTCGACCTCGACCGGTTTGTCAGGGTGGGTCTCCCGGGCGCGGTGCACCGCCTTGTCAATGGAACCGCAGGCGGCGATGTGGTTTTCCTTGATGAGATAGGCGTCATACAGGCCGATCCGGTGATTGTGCCCGCCGCCGCAGGTGACAGCGTACTTCTGGGCCAGGCGCAGGCCGGGCAGGGTTTTCCGGGTATCAAGCAGCCGGCAGTCGGTGTCCCGGAGTTTTTCCGCATAGCGGGCGACAAGACTGGCGGTTCCGGACAGGGTCTGCAGGAAATTGAGCGCGGTGCGCTCGCCCGTGAGAATCGCCCGCGCCGGACCGGAGATCTCGCACAGCAGGGTGTCGGCTTCCACCTGATCGCCATCCTTCACATGCCACTCGATTTTGACAGCGGGATCGAGCTGGTGGAAAGTTTCTTCCAGCCAGGCCTGCCCGCAAAGGACCGCCGGTTCCCGGCAAATCAGCCGCGCTTTGGACTTCCGATCCGCCGGGATCAGGTCGGCAGTGATGTCCATACCGTCTTCGCCGGGCATGCCGCCAAGGTCTTCGCGCAGGGTGTTGGCCACACTGCGGCGGATGTCTTCCTTAAGCAGGTCGGAAACAGGCTGGTTCATGATGTCAATGACGGGCCTTGATCGGGGGGAGATCGGGATTGTACCCAAGGCCCCCTTGCGTGGCCAGAAATGCATAAGCGTGGATCGGCCCCCGGGTTTTGTTAGGATAGGCGCGATCTCGCAATCAAGAGAAGCACTGGTGCGTATAGATAAAGAGAAGGGGCTGCTACAGGGCGCCTTACAGGTGCCCTCATCCCATTGTGATGAGCGACCCGATCCGGAGGACATCAGCTTGCTGGTGATCCACAACATCAGTTTGCCGCCAGGCGAATTTGGCGGCGACTATATCGAACAGCTTTTTACCGGCAGACTCGATTGGCAGGCTCACCCTTATTTCAAGACTATCGAAGGCCTGCGTGTCTCCAGCCATCTGCTGATCCGCCGTGACGGCAGCGTCAGCCAGTATGTGCCGTTCCGGCGAAGGGCCTGGCATGCCGGGCTGTCAGAGTTCGAGGGACGCAGCGCCTGCAATGACTTTGCCATTGGTATCGAGTTGGAAGGCACCGACGACGAGCCCTTTACCGACGCCCAGTATCAGGCGCTGATCGGCGCGACCCGGGCCCTGCAAGCCGCTTACCCGGCGATTACATCCGACCGGATCGTCGGCCACAGTGACATAGCCCCGGGGCGCAAGACCGACCCCGGACCGGCATTCAACTGGCATTATTTCCTGTCGCAATTGGGAAGCTGATGGCGAGGGCAAAACGGCAACTACCCGATTTGAATCCCGGCCCGCGCCGGAAAGGCTTTATAAACAAGAGTCGGGGAGTGCCTGTGGCATCCTGACTGGCCTGCTTATGCATTTCCCGGAAATGCCGTATATTAATAAAGACTTAACTGACATCAACAAGGTAATGGCCCCGGAGTCCATTGCCGGGGGGAGCCCTTTTTCATGACCGTGCTGGCAATCATTCTGGCTTTGATTATTGAACATTTTCAACGCCCCGGACCCGAGTGGCGCAAGTTCCAGTGGTTCGATACCTGGACCCGATGGCTGGAAGAGCGCGTCGGCGAGCATGACTGGATGCGCTCTTGGGGCGGCCTGGCGCTGGTGTTGGGCGTCCCCTGCCTGTTGGTCTGGCTGATTTTTGCGGATCGGGGCAATTGGCTATTTATGCTGTTGCATCTGGCCTTCGCGGTTCTGATTTTGCTGTATTGCCTGGGACCGACCCGTCCGCGGGAAGACTTGCAGGAATACTTTTCTGATCTGGAGGACGGCGACCAACAGGGCGCGTTCGAGCGGGCGGTAGTTTTTACCCGGGTCGATAATGCGACAGATTTGCAGGGCGCGGCCCGTAACGTGTCCCGGGCCATATTTATGGAAACCAACCGCCGCTTTATCGCGCCCATCATCTGGTTTGCGCTCCTCGGCCCGGCGGGCGCCCTCTTGTACCGGCTGGCCTGGCAGTATGCGGAAATGGTGACCTTGCACAAGCGGGACAATGACGCCATCGAGCCTCTGTTATTCATTCTCGACTGGCTTCCGGCACGAGTCGCATCCCTGGCCTATCTGCTGGCCGGTGATATGAGTAACGGCCTCGACTGGCTGAAAGGCAGGTTGCTGGATTTGACCGCGGCGTGCCGCGCCATGATCGCTGACGCCGGACTCGGGGCTATCAACGCCGAAGAAAGCCTCGGGGAACTGGAGCCGCTGCGGGAAAACCGGGCGGCCCTGGATCTCTCCGAACGCAGTCTGTTGCTGATCCTCGGTGTCGTGGCGGCGCTGAGTATTGCCGGCTTGTTGGTCTATTAGGAGCAGAGGCGGCAGGGCGGGAGCACACCGGCAACTTACTCTGAGCGAGAGCCGGAAGCACGACCCGTAGGAGGTGGCAGCGACACCGCCGAACAAATAGTCGACTCCAGAAAATCCGACGGCTTGTTATCCCCAGTCCTTGATTAAACCCCTTATCTGGTCAGTCCAGTTGGCCGGGGAATCGACCTGAATGCCTTGAAATGACAGGGATTACCCCATCCCTTTTGCAGGGGTTTTTGTTATCATTAGCCGCCCTTGCCGGCAGATGCCCGGAAGAGCGAACAGATTTCATCCAGTTGCCCCCGTTCGGGGCGACAATGCTGTGAGTACGAACTCGCAGACTGATACGGGAAAACAGAATGTCCGAGAAGCAGAGAAAAGATATCGATCCTGTAGAAACGCAGGAATGGCTAGACAGCCTTGAAGCGGTACTGGAAGAAGAGGGCACTGAACGGGCTCATTTTCTGCTCGAAAAATTGATTGAGAAGGCCCGCCGCAGCGGCGCCTATCTGCCTTATACCGCGACTACCGCTTACATCAATACCATTCCGCCTTCCAAGGAAGCGGCGATGCCCGGTGATCACGAGATGGAGCGTCGTCTGCGCGCCATCATTCGCTGGAACGCCATTGCCGTCGTTCTGCAGGCCACCAAGAAGGATCTGGATCTGGGGGGGCACCTGTCCAGCTTTGCTTCGTCGGCCACCCTTTATGATGTCGGCTTCAATCACTTTTTCCATGGCCCGACAGACGATCACGGCGGCGATCTGATTTACTACCAGGGTCATTCCTCGCCCGGTATCTATGCCCGCGCGTTTCTCGAAGGCCGTATCAGCGAAGAGCAGATGGGCAACTTCCGACAGGAAGTCGATGGCAAAGGATTGTCGTCCTATCCCCATCCCTGGCTGATGCCGGATTTCTGGCAGTTCCCGACCGTCTCCATGGGCCTCGGCCCCATCCAGGCCATCTATCAGGCACGATTCCTGAAGTACCTTGAGGATCGCGGTCTTGCCAAAACCAATAACCGCCATGTCTGGGCCTTTATGGGCGACGGTGAAATGGACGAACCGGAATCTCTCGGCGCCATCTCTCTCGGCGGCCGGGAAAACCTTCACAATCTGGTTTTCGTGATCAACTGTAATCTGCAGCGACTCGACGGACCGGTGCGCGGCAACGGGAAGATCATTCAGGAGCTGGAAGGCGTCTTTCGCGGGGCGGGTTGGAACGTCATCAAGGTTATCTGGGGCCGTTACTGGGATCCGCTGCTGGCCCGGGATACCGAGGGCCATCTGCTCAAGGTGATGGAAGAGACTGTCGACGGTGAATACCAGAACTACAAGGCCAAGGGTGGCAAGTACACCCGCGAT
>JASBTO010000253.1 GCA_030148365.1 Kangiellaceae bacterium | reverse complement strand
GGAAACGGCTGAACCAGCTCTGTGTTAAAATCAAAGGTGAGCAAGCCTTCTCCTGTGCCAATTAGCAGTTTATCTCGAGTGTATTCTGCTATGACGTTTATCTTCCTTTTTCTCGGTCGATTATTTATTTTAGTCTCGTAGACAATTACTTCCTGCGTTCCTTGATCGAGCTTGGCCAAACCATTAGCTGTACCAATCCAAAGATCACCATTCTTATCGGAATGAAAAGCTCGGATTATATTATCTGGCAGGCCTGTATTCTTTTTTTGGAACACTTCGATTTTATAACCATCGAACCGATTTGCCCCTGCTTCAGTAGCCAGCCAGATGTAGCCCCGAGAATCCTTGATAATCTCCCGCACAGAATTTTGCGAAAGGCTTTCAACCGGGTGGAAAACAAGATCTCTTTTTTCGATTGTATAATCGGCAGGAGCAGATAATGGCAGGAGTAATAAGGTCGAAAATAGAAGCAAAGCTCGCATACACTTGGCACACGGGATCGCTATTAGTAAATTAACTGAATGAGTCAAATTCTACTCCCTTCACAAGATTCTTATTATTGTGGCCAGTATCCATCTGGCCACATAGTTCAACTATTTAATAAGTTTTTCTCGATTATGTCTTTCAAAAAGTCCGTATGAGCGTTCAAAGCCGCAATATACCGGTACTCCCTACCACCCTGCTCAAGAAATATCTCCCGGTTGAGAATAGCAATCTCTTCGAGGGTTTCCAAACAGTCGGCTGAAAAACCAGGGCTGATGACATCGACGCTTTTTACACCGTCCTTTGCCCACTGGGTGAGAAGTTGGTCGGTATAAGGTTTCAACCACTCTTCTTTGCCGAATCTGGACTGGAAGCTGATTTCCCATTCATTGTCGTCGAGCTCCAGAGCCCTGACAACGAGATCGGCCGTCTTGCGGCACTGGCTTTCATAGGGATCGCCCTGACGGGTCAGGCGCTGTGGCACGCCATGGAAGGAGAACAACAGTTTGTCCTGCTTGCCACGTTCTGCCCAATGCTTTTTGATGGAATCGGTCAGTGCTGAAATATAGCCGGGATGATCGTGGTAATTGTTGATGCAGTCGATGGCTATATTATCCGGTAGTTCCTTCCGGGCCCACTTGATACGGTCAAAAACCGATTCTGTAGTAGCGGTGCAATATTGGGGATACATGGGGAGTACAACCACTCTTTCGACCCCCTGCTCTACCAGCTTTGCCAGACCGGACTTGATTGAAGGCGTACCGTAGGTCATGCCGACTTCTACAGAAATGTCTGTGTTGTATTGCCTGGCCAGGTCCTCCTTCAGGGACCTGGCCTGCTGCTTGCTGATGGCCAGCAGTGGTGAGCCTTCTTCGGTCCAGATTTTTTCGTAGAGCTTCGCGACTTTTTTCGGGCGGGTACGCAGGACAATCCCGTAAAGGATTGGGTACCAGACCAGCTTGGGGATGGCGACGACTCTGGGATCCCTGAGGAACTCGGCAAGATAGCGCCGCACTGCAGAAGCGGTCGGCGCGTCAGGCGTGCCCAGATTACAGAGCAGAATGCCGGTATTTTTGTCCAAGGCTAGTTGGCGGAGCTGTCCAGCGCGGCAAAGATCTCGTCACGAATGGACTCGACCGAGCCGACACCCTTGATGTTGACATACAGGGGAGCTTGTTCCGGCTCTTTCGCTGCCCAATCGGAGTAATAGGCGATCAGTGGACTGGTCTGGTTCTTGTAGACGTCGAGCCGGGTGCGCACGGTGTCTTCCTTGTCGTCATCACGCTGGATGAGGGGCTCACCGGTTTCGTCGTCAATGCCTTGCTGTTTTGGCGGATGAAACAGGGTGTGGTAAACCCGTCCGGATGCGGGGTGAACCCGACGGCCTGAAAGGCGCTTGACGATTTCTTCGCTGTCGACGTCGATTTCAATAACGTAATCAACATCAATACCGAGTTCCCGCATGGCATCAGCCTGGGGAATGGTACGCGGGAAGCCGTCCAGCAAATAACCTTTGTCACAATCCGCTTCCGAAACCCGCTCCTTGACCAGCCCGACAATAACATCGTCGGGAACCAGTGCACCGGCATCCATGAATTTCTTGGCGGCGAGGCCCATTTCAGTACCCGCTTTGACGGCGGCCCTCAGCATATCTCCGGTGGAGATCTGCGGGATCTGGTACTTTTCCTTGATGAATTGGGCTTGAGTGCCTTTGCCTGCACCTGGCGCGCCGAGCAGAATTATGCGCATTTCCGTCACGTCTCCGGAACATGAACCAACAATAAAAAAGAGCGTGTAAGATACAGTTACACGCTCCCGGTTACAAGGGATTGCCCCTTAAAATCCGACCGGATACCGCCCTGCAAAGTGCTGAGCGGCATCACTTTTCAGGCTCAGGACTTGCTCAGCTGCAGCAACAGTTTGTTGAGCCGACCGGCGAATCCGGCGGGGTCTTCCAATTGACCGCTTTCCGCCAACATGGCCTGATCAAACAGGATTTCCACCCAATCGGCAAAGCGATCTTCGTCCGCCTCCTGGTCGACCATCCTGACCAACGCGTGATCGGGATTGATTTCAAATACCGGTTTGGAATCCGGTACCTGCTGGCCGGCAGCCTTCATGATGCGTACCATCTGTGGCGGCATGGACTGCTCACTGGCGACAATACAGGCTGGCGTTTCCGTAAGCCTCAGCGTCACCCGCACGTCTTCAACCTTGTCGCCCAGCGCCGTTTTCACCCGGCTCACCAGAGCTTCGTGCTCGGATGAGGCCTTCTCTCGGGCAGCCTTTTCGTCGGCATCTTCAAGATCGCCGAGATCCAGTGCGCCCTGGGTTACCGACTGCAGCTTCTTGCCGTCATATTCTTCCAGGTAGGAAACCGCCCACTCGTCAATGCGATCGGACATCAGCAAAACTTCAATGCCCTTTTTGCGGAACACTTCCAGGTGGGGGCTGTTTTTCGCCGCCAGGAAGCTCTCGCTGGCAATGTAGTAGATCTTGTCCTGGCCTGGCTTCATGCGGGCAATATAGTCATCGAGTGAGACATCCTGCTTTTCAACGTCCGTATGGGTTGACGAGAAGCGCAGCAACTTGGCGATCTTTTCCTTGTTGCCGTGATCTTCGGCAACGCCTTCTTTGAGCACCTGACCGAACTCGTCCCAGAAGGACTGATATTTCTCGCTGTCGGTCGTCGCCATGGAATCGAGCATGCCCAGGGTGCGCTTGACGCAGGCGTTACGCAGGGTCTGGGTGACCCGGCTGTCCTGCAGGATCTCCCGGGAAATATTCAGCGGCAGATCATTGGAGTCGAGTACTCCGCGCACAAAACGCAGGTAGACCGGCAGGAACTGCTCGGCATCGTCCATGATGAATACGCGCTTCACGTACAGCTTGACGCCGCGGGCGCGGTCACGGTTCCACAAATCAAACGGTGCCTTAGCCGGGATATACAGCAGGCTGGTGTATTCCTGGGTACCTTCCACCCGGTTATGGGACCAGGTCAGCGGGTCGGTGAAGTCGTGGGAGATATGCTTGTAGAACTCCTGATACTCCTCGTCGCTGATGTCATTCTTGGGCCGCGTCCAGAGTGCAGTGGCCTTGTTGACGGCTTCAAACTCCGGCGCCTTGTCTTGCTTTTGCTCGTCGCTCTCTTCTTCAGACTCGCTGAAATCAGATTTCTCCAACTCCACCGGCAAGGCGATATGATCGGAGTACTTACCGATAATGGTGCGCAAACGATAGGTTTCCAGAAATTCCTTCTCGTCTTCCTTCAGGTGCAGAATAACGTCGGTGCCACGGGTGGCTTTTTCAACCGTCTCAACCTCGAATTCACCGTCACCGGCAGACGTCCAACGCACGCCTTCGTCCGCATCGGTACCCGCAGCCCGGGAAATGACCGTGACCCTGTCGGCAACAATAAACGCGGAATAAAAACCGACGCCGAACTGACCAATCAGATGGGAATCCTTTTTCTCGTCGCCGGTCAGGTTCTTGAGAAACTCGGAGGTGCCGGACTTGGCGATAGTACCCAGATGCACCACGATGTCATCCCGGGTCATGCCGATCCCGTTATCGGATATGGTCAGGGTGCCGGCATCCTTGTCGGTGGTGATGCGGATCCGGAGATTAGGATCACCTCCGTAAAGGCTGTCATCGGCAAGCGCCTTGAACCGGAGCTTGTCGGCAGCATCCGAGGCATTGGAAATCAGCTCGCGAAGGAAGATTTCCTTGTTGGAATAAAGTGAGTGCACCATCAGGTGCAGCAACTGGGAGACTTCAGTCTGGAAACTGTGGGTTTCTTTGTGAGCCGTTGCTGTCATATCGGGAAACTCCTTGGAATTGCGCCCTTGAAAGCCGAACAAGGGAAGTCGGGGTTAAAGCCTGGTACACCTAGTGGGGTCGACAGCAGGTATTTCAAGCCAAAAACCCGGCTTTTTAGCGGCTCAGATTTTCCGGATAAGGTTGATACCGTCGCGGACGGTCAGAATGACGTTTTCCACCCGTTGGTCACTGGCCACCCGGGAGTTGAGGTCGGCGATGGCCTGGTCACTTTCTTCTTCCGGCGCCAGCACCGCGCCGGACCACAGGCAATTATCGACAACGATCAAGCCACCGCTTCTGACCTTTGGCAACACCGCCTCATAGTACTCGGGGTAATTTTCCTTGTCCGCGTCGAGAAACACGAGATCCAGGCTGCCCTCCAGTCCGGCAATGGTTTCGAGCGCCGGACCCATGGCAATCGAGATGCGGTCGCCATAGGGGCTGCGAGCAAAAAAGCTTTTGGCGACCTTTTCCGATACCGGGTCGATATCGCAGGTAATGATACGGCCGTCGGACGGCATCGCTTCGGCCATCGAAAGAGCCGAGTAGCCGGTAAACATACCGATTTCCAGAATTCGGCGGGCGCCGGAAATGGCCACCAGCATTTTCAGGAACCGCCCTTCCAGACGGCCCGTGAGCATTTGCGGCAGTTCCATCTCACGACGGGTAAATTCGGCCAACTCAGTCAGCAGGTCAGGTTCCGGGCGGGTGTGGGCAAAGGCGTAGTCTTCAATATCCTGCTTGATAAAATTCATGGCAAATCCTTGCGATTGACTAGTTGTAGGGCTGTCGGCCAGCGAGGGAGTGGGCCAACGTACCTCCGTCAATGTATTCGAGCTCGCCGCCGAGGGGCACGCCGTGGGCGATCCGGGTCACCTTGACGCCGAAAGGCCGCACCATGTCGCTGATAAAATGGGCGGTCGCTTCGCCCTCAACGGTAGAATTGGTGGCCAGGATCAGTTCCTTGACCTCCGATTTCGACGCCCGCTCCTTGAGAATGTCGAGGCCCAGGTCCGAAGGCCCGATACCGTCCAGGGGCGACAAATGCCCCATGAGCACGAAATAGCGCCCGCGATAACCGGCGGTCTGCTCGATGGCAAGGATATCCGCCGGACTTTCCACCACACAGAGCAGGCTCTCGTCACGGCCCGGATGGCGGCAAATCTCACACACTTCATGCTCGGTAAAATCGCGGCAACTGTTGCAATGACGGATCTTCGCCATCGCCTCGGCAATGGTATCGGCAAGCAATTTGCCACCGTTGCGATCCCGTTCAAGCAAATGATAGGCCATGCGCTGCGCCGAACGGGCGCCGACGCCCGGCAGGCAGCAAAAGGCGTCTACCAGGCGTTTAATCAGGGGTGAAGGCATGATCTCAGAACGGCATGTTGAAGCCGGGCGGCAGGTTGACGCCGGCGGTCATGCCGGCCATTTTTTCCTTGGTGGTCTCTTCCACCTTGCGCACCGCCGCATTCACCGCAGCGGCGACCAGATCTTCCAGCAATTCCTTGTCTTCTTTCATCAGGCTCTCGTCGATATCGATCTTCTTGACATCGTGGCGTCCCGACATGGTCACCTTGACCATTCCGGCGCCGGCATCGGCGGTGACTTCCAGGCTGGCGATTTCTGCCTGGGCTTCCTGCATTTTCTGTTGCATCTCCTGGGCCTGCTTCATCAAATTACCGAGACCGCCCTTAATCATGATTTCACCTCTTCTGTTTGTTCACACAGGTGCAGTCCGGTTTCCTGGATTTCCGCACCAAATTGACTTTTCAATCCCTGTACATGGGGATTCCTGGCGATGGTCGCAAGGGCCTGGGCCTTGTTTTCCGCCAGAATCCGGGCATTGCGCTGGATCGGCGTCTCCTGCTCCGGCCGCACCGCCTGCAGGGTCATGGTCACTGGCTTGCCGTAATAGGCTTCCAGGGCTTCCGTCAACTTGCTCAGAGCACCGTCGGTCGCCACCGCCTGGGCGGCGGGTTCATAGGTGAACCGACATTCGCCGCTGTCCATGCCGGCGGGTACGCCATTCACTGCCAATTGCCGGGCCGTGCCGGTCAGGTTGAGCGCCGCGACTATCCGGTACCAGTTTTCAGCAGTCAGCGGCAAGGTGTCTTCCGGTTTCGTGACAGGAGCTGCGGGCTCGGCGACCGTCTCCGTTTGTGCGGACATCGACGCTGGCTGAAGGTTTGGATCAGGCCTCACTTTCACTGCCGAAGCTGTACCTTCTTCTGCCGCCCCTGCCGGCTTTGCCGGAGGCACCGGTCTGGCCGCAGGTTTTAAGAGATTTGCATCAGTGCCGGAGCTGTGAAGTCGGGATTCGCTCTTTTCGACAGGAGCGGACTGTTTTTTTCGGCTCGGTT
Organism: Kangiellaceae bacterium; assembly: GCA_030148365.1. Lineage (GTDB taxonomy): Bacteria > Pseudomonadota > Gammaproteobacteria > Enterobacterales > Kangiellaceae > JASBTO01. The sequence goes on along the minus strand of JASBTO010000253.1, from coordinate 4,723 downwards.
CGGCGCCCGAAGACAATGACAGGGCCGCGTGCAGACTCGCAAGCGCCGGATCCCTTGCATCGGAAACGGACTCAGGCAAAGTAGCTGCGCCGCGGCTCTCAGGTCGGGGCGCCGATGATTCCTGGGCGTTTCCGGGATCCGGGGTTTCGGCTGGCAGTTCCGTCGAAGTGGACTCTTCTGGCCGATCCGGCGTTGGCGGCTTTGGCCGGGCTTCCGGCGCGATAACCTCAGCCTCGGTGGTTGCCGATCCGGCTTCAGGGGGAGTATTCAGGTTCTCTGAAGGCGCTGATGTCGACCGGTGCGCCTGCAACGAGGCGGCGGCTTCAGAACGGGGTTCCTGTTGGGTCAAATCGTCTGACTTGTCAGACGCGGGCAACCTTACCGGTGACTTTTTTTTTTCGGCGCCGTTTTCGGAGCGAGACACTTTTGCCGCCCCGGATAGGGGTTTAAAGGCAATCATGCGCAGCAGGGCCATTTCGAGTCCCTGCCGGGGCGTTACCGCAAACTCCAGATCCCGCCGGGCATGCAGTCCCAGTTGATAGGCCAGCTGTACGTCTTCCGGTGTCAGGAGACCGGCAAACTTCTCGATGGCAGGGCTGTTGTCCAGTGCTACGCCCGTCGCCTGAAACAGCGCGACTTGATGCAACGCATCCAGCAAGCCGTTCAAAACCTGCTGGAAATCACTGCTGTACCGGGCCATTTCTTCCACGGCAGCCATTGCCACCCCGGCATCCTGTTGCTCGATAGCGGCCAGCAAACTGTCTATGAAATGATGGTCTACCGTACCCAGCATTTCCTTGACGTCTGACTTGGTCAGGCTGCCATGACCAAAAGCAATCGCCTGATCCAGCAAGCTCAGGGCATCGCGCATACTGCCGTCTGCGGATCGGGCAATCAGGCCGGTTGAGTCCGCCTCATAAGTAATGTTTTCCTGCCCCAGAATGAAATCCAGATGCTGCCGGATCACCGTTTCCGGCATGTGTTTGAGGTAGAACTGCAGGCATCGGGACAGCACGGTAACCGGCAATTTTTGCGGATCCGTAGTCGCCAGCAGGAAAATGACATGTTCAGGCGGCTCTTCAAGGGTCTTCAGCAGAGCATTGAAGCTGTGGCCGGACAACATGTGGACTTCGTCTATCAGGTAGACCTTGTAACGCCCCCGGGTCGGCCGGTACTGGACGTTTTCAAGCAATTCCCGGGTGTCATCGACTTTGGTCCGGGAAGCGGCGTCCACTTCGATAAGATCGACGAAGCGACCTTCGTCAATCTCCACGCAACTTGTGCACTGGCCGCAGGGCGTGACCGTTACGCCTTTCTCGCAGTTCAGGCACTTGGCGAGGATCCGCGCAATGGTTGTCTTGCCGACACCGCGGGTTCCGGTGAACAGATAGGCATGGTGAAGACGGCCGGATTCCAGGGCACTCATCAGCGCGCGGCTGACATGCTCCTGGCCTTTGAGCTCGGAAAAATCCCTGGGCCGCCACTTTCTGGCAAGTACTTGATAACTCATGCTTTCTTCTGGACGGATCTGCACATAGGCGGATTAAAATTCAGCGGGAACATTAGCACAGTTGACGGGGAAAACACAGAAACAATACTGGCGGTAACCCTGCCAGCCACACCCCGGCGCCCGACGCAGCTGTTACCGTTGCTCCCTTCCGGGCCTGGCGGGATTCACAACCTGTCGTCGCGGGGGGACCGACAGGGCCACCATTGAGTAGCCCGGGGTTCCCGGGACGCGCATTATGGCCGAAACCGCCACAGGAATAAAGACCGATTTCATGATCGCAGGCGACTCCGGATCTTCGAGTTGGAGAAGAAATGCAAATCCATGATGGCAAGACGAGAACTGCCTCACGAACCCTGGTTTTGCAAAGTTTATACTTTCTCAACTATAGCGGGAATCGTATAAAAAACATGCGCTTGCGCTCATTTTTCGTTATAGTCCCGGCCTACAATAACGTCACAAAAACGTAACTCAAAAAATCAGTATTTGAAAAACAATTTTGACCGCCCCGTGCCACTGACGGGAATGCTGTCAAATTCCGGGGATCAAATGAATGCCGCAGGCACTCGACATACAGCACATCGATAGATCAGTTCCAGAGGTGAATTTTTCGGTTCTGAAATGGTTGGCATTTCTGGCCGTATACGCCGTGGTGGTCTACCTGAGTTTGCTCCAGATCCAGCAGGAAGGCTTCGTGGCCGCACTCTGGCCTTGCAACGCCCTGCTCCTGTCGGCAGCCCTGCGCCAAAAGAGAGAGTTGCACTGGCTGCCCTATGTGGCGGGTGGTTTCCTTGTCAATATCCTCACCAACCTGATCTACACTGACGCTTTCACCATTGCCCTCGGCTTTGCACTCTGCAACCTCCTGGAAATCGTCGTGGCACTGGTGCTCGTTCGCCATTTTTATCTCAACGTCCCCCTGAGTCAGCAAACCTCAGCCCAGACGCTCGTCAGCGTGCTCCTCGTGGCTCTACTTAGCCCCGCAATCAGTGCACTGGCTGGCGCCACCCTGATTAGTGGCGTATACGGCTCTGATTTCTGGACTATCTGGAGTATGTGGTGGGTTGCTGATGCCCTCGGGATGATGATCTGTGTGCCCCTTTGCGTTTCCTGGTCGGCAAAGACATGGGCCAATCTGAAACGAAATAAGCTGTTTGCGGAAAGCATGGCCATTAATTTGCTGGCGACAGCCACCACAGTCGTGCTGTTTACCATTGCCGGCCTGCACTTCCTCGTCTTGTTGATACCCATGCTGCTGTGGTCGGCTTTGCGCCTCAGAATTTTCCGTTGCTCCATGACTTGCTGGCTCGTCTCCTTTACCGCGGTCTCACTCTCCATCAATGGTTACGGGCCAGTCGCCGCTCTTGCCGATGGCTCCTATACGGCGACCGTTCAGTGGCTGCAAATATTTTTCGCCACCGTCATGATACCGACCTTGATGCTTGCCATTGTGGTCATGCAGCATGCCCGCAAGACCAACGACCTTTCTGTCAGCGAGTCCCGTTACAAGGCTATCTACAATGAAACCCCGGTAATGCTGCATTCCATCGACGCCAGTGGCCGCCTGGTCAGCGTCAGCGATCACTGGCTTTACGTAATGGGGTACACCCGGCAGGAAGTCCTGGGCCGCCCTTCTACGGACTTTCTGACAGAAGAGTCTCGGCTCCGGGCAAAAGATGTATTGGCGGATTTTTATGAAACCGGCGTATTGCGGGATGTCCCTTATCAGTACGTCAGGAAAAATGGCGAGATTTTCGACGTGTCCCTGTCTGCCACCATGGAAAGGGATGAGCAGGACAATATGTTCCGATCACTGGCGGTCAGCGTTGATGTGACGGACCGGAACCAGACGCAAATCGAACTCAGAAATGAAAAAGAACTGTTGCAGGTTACCCTCGAGTCGATCGGCGATGCCGTCATTACGACCAATACCGAAGGTAATGTGGAGTTCATGAACCCGGTTGCCGAAGAGTTGACCGGGTGGGTCCTGGAGGAAGCAAGAGGCAATCCGGTCGAGTCCATCTTCCGGATTGTGGATGAGACCAGCGGCCTGAAAGTCGCCAATCCGGTAGGCCAGTGCCTCGAAACCCTCTCCAGGTCGCGCTCGCCACAACTCACCCAGCTGATCAGCAGAAAAGGTGTGCCCCACGCCATCCAGAATTCCGCTGCACCGATTATTGATCCGGACGGAGAACTGCAGGGCGTGGTCATGGTCTTTCAGGATGTATCCGAGTCCCGACAACTGATGGATAAAATCGCCCACCAGGCATCCCATGACAGTCTGACCGGCCTCTTGAACCGTCGGGAATTCGAGGATCGCCTGAAGACCGCACTGACCAACTGCCATAACGGCTCCGATCACCATGTGGTCTGTTACCTGGATTTGGACAAATTCAAGATCGTCAACGATACCGCCGGCCATGTTGCCGGTGATGCACTGCTGAAGCAGATCTCCCAGCTCCTGCTCAGCAATGTCCGCAATCATGATTCCCTGGCGCGAATTGGCGGGGATGAATTTGGATTGCTGCTGGAATCTTGCCCGGTGGACAAGGCCGTCGACATTGCTGAGCACCTGGTAAAGACTATCAGTGAAATCCGCTTTGCCTGGAACAAACAACTCTACGAGGTCGGTGTCAGTATCGGACTCGTTGCCGTGACATGTGATACCAAGAATATCGAAAGCCTGCTGAGTCACGCTGACATCGCCTGCTTCTCCGCAAAAGGTCGGGGCCGCAACCAGGTCGTGGTCTATGAACAGGAAACCGGTGAGTCGGCATTTCATCACAAGGTTCTGCAGCAGGCTTCGCGGTTGCGTCAGGCGCTTGAAGAAGAACAGTTCTTTCTTTGCGGGCAGCCGATTTTTTCACTCAAGGAGCCCAACGAACAACCGGCCTACTATGAGATCCTGCTGCGCCTGCGCGATCGGGAAGGCCGAATTGTGTCACCCGGCGCTTTCATTCCGGCCGCAGAGCGTTACGATCTGATGCCGGCGATAGATCGCTGGGTCGTCGAGACCAGCCTCGGCCGCTACGCCGACATATTCTCTGCGCCCACGGGCCCGGGAATTTCCGTTAACTTGTCAGGGGCCTCCCTGAACGACAAACGCCTGTTGCCCTTTATCCTGGAGCAACTGGATACGACCCGCATTCCCGCCCACAAGATCTGTTTTGAGATCACCGAAACCATCGCCATCAACAGTCTTGCCAATGCCAAGTC